>CANGOT010000158.1 GCA_947455425.1 Chitinophagaceae bacterium
AATGGCTATCTTCACTTGTTTACGAATTTCTGTTTCAAATATATCAGCACTATCTGGCACAAAACCACCTGTGTCAATAAGGTTGAATGTTTTTCCATTCCAATCTGCAATGCCATATTGTCTATCTCTTGTAACGCCACTCACATCATCTACAATGGCTTTGCGTTGTTCCAACATTCTATTAAAGAATGTGCTTTTGCCCACATTGGGTCTTCCTACTATTGCTATTGTGTAACTCATTTTAACGTTTAGTGTTCAACGTTTAGTGATTAATTTTTTTAACAATTGGAAGACATATAGCCATGACTTTCATTAAACATTAATCATTAAACGTTCATCATTATTTAATAACCATATTCCTTCAACTGCATTTCATTGTCTCTCCATTTTGGCTTTACTTTCACAAACAGTTCTAAGAATACTTTTCTATCTATAAATTTTTCTATATCTCTTCTTGCCAAGCTACCTAATTGCTTAATCATTTGACCTCCTGTGCCAATGATGATAACTTTTTGGGTTTCTCTTTGCACAATAATATCGGCCTGAATTTTTACAAGGGTATCTTTTTCTTTATATTCATTTACCAGTACAGCTACATGATAAGGAATTTCATCCTGAAATAACTGATATACTTTTTCTCTGATTAATTCACTTACAAAAAACTTCGTTGGTAAATCACTTAAATCATCTTCATTATAAAAAGGCTCACCTTCTGGAAGCAATTCTACAATTGCATTTAATAGTTTTTGCAGATGATGTTTTTCTAATGCAGATATTTTAATGATGGTTTTTACATATGGTTTGTCTGCAAAGAAGCTTGTGGCCTCAAGTATTTTACCATTTTTTGCTTCATCAATTTTATTAATAATGAGCAATGCTGGTACTTTTAGTTTCAATTGCTGAAACATATGATCTACCTCATTCAAATCATCATTTACATCAACAATTAACAAAGCTATATCTGCATCTTCCAAAGCATTTTTAACTGCTGCCATCATTTTATCGTGCAGCTTATACTTACTTTCTATAATGCCCGGGGTATCGCTGAAAACTATTTGATATTCGTTTGGCTTGCTTAAAAATCCCTTGATTCTATGCCTGGTTGTTTGCACTTTTGGTGAAACGATTGCTAGTTTTTCGCCAAGAAGAGCATTTAATAGTGTGCTTTTACCTGCATTAGGTTTACCAAAAATATTTACAAAGCCTGATTTCATTTGTTTGCAAATGTAATTGAATGAAGTTTAAGCTGGTTTTTGTTTTTAATATCATAAAAAACATCCAAACATTGCTGTTCAGGGCTTTTTTAAAAACTCTTATAAAATAGCATAAGGATTATCAAACACATCATCGTCTTTATCAAATAATAATAGTTTTTCAGGTAACAATACCAATGTTTCAATTTTACTTTTATAATTTTTAGCATTTAATTGTTAATTGATAGCTTAATCTAAAAGTCCCGAATATTTCTATTCAGGACTTTTATTATATTCTTTACTGATTAAAGGATTAATCAATAAACTTTATTAATAACCCATATCACCCATTCCGCCACCTTGCATAGGAGGCATAGCTGCACCTTTAGGTTCTGGTTTATCTGCAATTACACATTCAGTAGTTAATAACATACCTGCAATTGAAGCTGCATTTTCTAAAGCAACACGACTTACTTTAGTTGGGTCTATAACTCCAGCCTTAAATAAGTTTTCATATACTTCAGTTCTTGCATTGAAACCAAAATCGCCTTTACCTTCTCTTACTCTTTGAACCACAATAGAACCATCGATTCCTGCATTAGCAGTTAAAGTTCTCATAGGAGCTTCTAAAGCACGACGAACAATCGCCATTCCAGTTTGCTCATCAGCAATTTGTCCTTTTACTTTACCTTCTAAAACATCTATTGCACGTAAGTAAGCAACACCGCCACCTGGTACAATACCTTCTTCAACAGCAGCACGAGTTGCGTGTAAAGCATCATCTACTCTGTCTTTCTTTTCTTTCATTTCTACTTCTGTAGCAGCACCTACATAAAGAACTGCAACACCTCCAGCTAATTTAGCCAAACGCTCTTGTAATTTTTCTTTATCGTAATCACTTGTTGTGTTTTCAACCTGTGCTTTAATTTGGTTAACACGTGCAGTGATATCAGCTTTTTTACCTTTACCACCAACGATTGTTGTATTGTCTTTGTCAATTGTTACGCTTGCAGCCTGACCTAAGAAAGTTAAATCAGCAGCTTCTAATTTGTGACCTAATTCTTCGCTAACAACAGTTCCAGCAGTTAAGATGGCAATATCAGTTAACATTTCTTTTCTTCTATCGCCAAAGCCTGGAGCTTTAACAGCTGCTACTTTAATAGTACCACGTAATTTATTTACAACTAAGGTTGCCAATGCTTCACCTTCTAAATCTTCAGCGATAATTACTAATGGACGGCCACTTTGAGCAACTTTCTCCAAAATTTGAAGAATGTCTTTCATTGCAGAAATCTTTTTATCATAAATTAAGATATAAGGATTTTGCAATTCAGCCTGCATTTTTTCGCTGTTTGTTACAAAATATGGAGAGATATAACCTCTGTCAAACTGCATACCTTCAACAATATCAACAGTAGTATCTGTTCCTTTTGCTTCTTCAACAGTAATTACACCTTCTTTACCAACTTTTACAAAAGCCTCAGCAATTAATTTACCGATAGTTTCGTCGTTGTTAGCAGAGATTGTTGCAACTTGTTGAATTTTTTTGCTGTCGTTACCAACAGTTTGAGATTGTGTTTTTAAGTTCTCAACTACTAATGAAACTGCTTTATCAATACCTCTTTTCAAATCCATTGGGTTTGCACCCGCAGCTACCATTTTCAAACCTTCGCCAATAATAGCTTGAGCTAATACAGTTGCAGTTGTAGTTCCATCACCTGCAATATCTGCAGTTTTAGAAGCTACTTCTTTCACCATTTGAGCACCCATGTTTTCAATAGCATCTTCTAATTCAATTTCTTTTGCTACTGTAACACCATCTTTAGTTACTTGAGGTGCACCAAATTTTTTGTCAATAACAACGTTACGACCTTTAGGTCCTAAAGTTACTTTAACAGCGTTAGCCAAAGTGTCAACGCCTTTTTTCATTTTGTTTCTTGCTTCGATATCGAAGAATATTTGTTTTGCCATTTTGTTAATTTGCTAATGTGTTAATTAGCTAATTTGCTAATTAACGATGTTAGATAATTTTGTTAATGTGCTAATTACTTTATGTGCTAATTAGCTAATAAATGTTGTAATATTTTTAGGAAATAGCAGATTAGCACATTGGCTAATTAGCTATTTTTTTTACACTATTGCCAAAATATCACTCTCTCTCATGATCAATAAGTCTTGACCTTCAACAGTGATTTCTGTTCCAGCGTATTTGCCATAAAGCACACTGTCTCCAACTTTTACAGTTACTGGTTCATCTTTTTTACCCGGGCCAGCTGCTACTACAGTACCACGTTGAGGTTTTTCTTTAGCAGTATCTGGTATAATAATTCCACCAGCAGATTTTGTTTCAGCAGCATCTGCCTTTACAATTACTCTATCGTGTAGAGGTTTAATGTTAAGCTTCTTCGTCGCCATTGTTATTTAATTTTTGATTAATGAATTTATTTGAGATATCCCGACTTGTCAACTTTCTTGCCATTGACTTTTTAAAGGTCATTTTTTCAGTAATTGGCAGTATAAACAAAAACACATTTGCAATCTTGACAGAAAGTCTGCAAATGTGTTAGTAAATTGACTATTTATGACTAATCGGTAAATTGTTATTTAGAAGGGTGTGCTTCTGGTGCTGCCGGTTTGGGTGCTTCAACTACAACATCTACTACTTCAATATCAAAAATCATATTAGAGTTAGCTGGTATTTCGCCCATATCTCTATCGCCATAAGCCAAAGGAGACGGAATTAATAATCTTCCTTTACCACCTTTACCAAAGTATTTCATGGCATCATCAAAACCTGGAATAGTGTTGTGCATTCCTACAGCAACATCAATAGGGTCTTTGTGTTTAGCATCTGGACCCATATTAGCGTCGAATACTTTACCGTTCATTAAGGTACCACGATATAAAAGTTTAGCATGTTTACCGCTATCTGCTTTCATTCCTGCACCTTCATTTTGAACCTCTACTAAAACGCCTAAAGGAGATGTAATGTACTTTATTTTATTTTTTTCGGCATAAGCTTTAAGTTCTTTGGTTTGGCTTTCCATTAAAACTTTATCTTTTGCTGATTTTTCTTTCATTTGTTTTTGCATTTCAACAGCACGAATTTCTTCTTCTTTTTTAGCAGCAACATCCATATCTGCCTTTGCTGCTTCTTGATTTGCATAAACTTTTACGATTTCAATTTTACCTTTTAATGTACCACCTTTGGTGAAGATATTTGTGTATGAAGGTAACATATGAATTTTAACCATTGTATCTACATTCATAATAAAATCTGCTTTATCACCTGCAGCAAGTTTCATTAAAATTTCTGTAAAGTCGTGTTTATGAAGCTTTGCAGAATCTATTGGCATAAACTGTGGTGAGCGATTAAAACTGCTGAATAGTAAACTGTCTTTTCGGCCCAGACGATATTCAATATTGAACTGAATGAACTGCCCTTGTTTGAGGGTTTCTTTGCCTTTGCCATGAGTTATTTTGTATGCCAAACCCGATGGTGTTTTTTGATAACTTCCATTGCAAGCTGCTAGTACAAGTGTTATTGCAAGCACAGCCGCAATTGATTTAATTTTTGTTGAGATCTGTTTCATATTGTTTTATAACTGTTAAAAAATGTGCGTATGTTTCCTGTAATGTATCGCTGCTTCTACCACCGGCAGCCATAATGTGTCCACCACCTTCAAAATGTTTTCGTGCAAATTCATTTACATCAAATCCGCCCTTGCTTCTAAAGCTCCATTTTCGTTCTTCCTCTCTATCTATTACAATGGCTGCAAGTCTGATACCAGTGATACTTTGCATATAATTTACTAAACCTTCAGTATCGCCTGTTTTGATATCGAACTTTTTTAAATCTGTTTTGGGAATACACATTACAGCAGTATTGTATTCGTAATAAACCTCCATTCTGTTCAATAAAGCATTACCAATAAATCGTAATCGATTTTCAAGGAAATTATCAAACATGTTATCGTGAATAACACTATGCTTTAAACCTAGATCCAGAAAAAAAGCTACCATTCTATGCACCGATGCAGTAGTTGATGAAAACCTAAAAGAACCAGTATCTGTCATGGTACCAGTATATAAGCAAGCTGCAATATCCAGATTAATTTTATCTTGATAACCTGCTGCAACAATAAAATCATACACCATTTCGCAGGTGCTGCTTTTAGCTGTGTTGCTACTACCATAATTAAATGCTTCTTCTTGTGGTTGTTGGTGATGGTCGATTAAAACCTTTATACAATTAGCACCAGAAATGCTTGGCTCAAGGTGTTTAATTCGGGAAAGTGTATTGAAATCTAAACAAAAGATGAGTTCCGCAGCGGCAATAAAATCTTTTGCTTTATGCTGTTCTTTTTCAAAATCAATAACCTTGTCTACACCCGGCATCCAATTTAAAAAACTTGCCCAGTTGGTTGGAGAAATAACTGTAACACTATGTCCTAGGCCAGTTAGAAAATGATATAATCCCAATGAAGAACCCATGGCATCGCCATCGGGTTTTTGATGTGTGGTGATGACAACTTTTTTGGGTTGAGTTAATAAAGGAAAAAAAGCTTCTATCGGCTGCATAATTGGCGGCAAATGTAGGGGCTTTGCTGTAATGAATATAGATTTGTTAACAGATGTAGAATGTTTAAGAAGCAACTGTTTGTGATTATTTAAAATTTCAACTATCCCTGATTATACATTCTTATCAATACATATTGCTTTTTTATATGATTCCACTGAATAGGTTGTATATATTCATAAAACAAAATCAAATTATTTATTATGAAACGAATAATATCTTTTTTAAACGTTAAATCAATTATTGAATAGGTCTATGTAATAAAGAAGTGAACACACAGAAATTATTAGTAGAATAGGAGTATGTGGTATTATTTTATTGTTGATTTTCTAATTACTAAACTGGATGGAAATATTTTAGCAACATCGCT
>CANGOT010000159.1 GCA_947455425.1 Chitinophagaceae bacterium
ACCCCTTTCCAGTTAAGATTGGGTGCATATTCAATAGTGCCGTTATAGTAGTTGCCATTAGGAGCTCCCACACCAATACCTCTGATAAAATCAACACCGCCCACTTGTTCAATGGCAGGTAAAATTGCCTGATATAACTCTTCGATATAATCTTCTACCAATGAATGTTTTTTAGTGGAAATAGCACCACGATATTGTATATCGCCTCTGTGATCTACAAGACCAAATACTGTGTTGGTGCCACCAATATCAATGCCTATGGCAAGTTGTTGAGAGGTTGTAATAGAAGACATAAAAATCGTTGTTTAATAAGATTACAAATTTATGATTAATGATTCACTTGTGTTTGAGTGTCAAGCTCTATTCCCTGATTTTTTAAAGCTTTACTAGCAACAATGGCATAATAAGCCAGGTATGCAAAACAAACAATTCCAACTATATAAGACATCGCAATTCCTAAATAATTATCGGCAGAGAGAAAACCTTGTAGCAAACTGATGAATCCACCACCCATAATCATAAAAATTAAAAAGTTAGAGCCTTCGCCAGTATGCCTCCCTAAACCAGAAATCGCTAAAGTAAAAATACAAGGCCATAAGGTAGAGCAAAATAAACCCACACTGCAAAAAGCGTATACACTTACCTGATGATCTGGAGATAGTATGCCAATCAGTAAAGAGACAATTCCCATTAAACTGAATATCAGTAACTGTTTGGCAGGATTGCCCTTACTTAAATAGTTGCCAATAATCATAGCAATAATCACTACACTATAAACATAAAACGGCTCCAGATGATGTTTTGCAATAGCATTCACCAAAAGAAAAACACCAAAAGCCAGATAAGGCATCAACACTTTCATTAACTTTTTAGTACTCTCGGCAAAACCAAAAGCATCCGATGCTGAGGTCCATCTGCCAATCATTAAACTGGCCCAATACAAAGAAATATAAGGAGCTATTTCATTCACTGATAGTCCGAGTTTTTGTTTCATAAACTCGGGTAAATTAGAAACAGTACTAACTTCAACTCCCACATAAATAAAAATGGCTATCATACCAAAAGATAATTGCGGATATTTGAAAGGCGAACCTCTGTCTACCCAATTGTTTTTAATATTTTCAGCATCACTGTTTGTTGTAGAAAGTTGATTGGGAACTGATGAAAAATAAAAAATGGCGGCAAATAAAAGAAAAGCTGCCCCCAAACATAAGTAAGGCGTTTTTACAGAGCTTAATGAGCTAACAGTAACAGCAGTAACGCTTCCAAAAATGGCAAGATTTACAATTAACGGACCAATGGTAGTTCCAAAATTATTAATACCACCAGCCAAACTTAAACGCTGAGAGCCGGTATTGGCAGCACCCATATTAATTGCCAAAGGATTGGCTGCAGTTTGTTGCAACGAAAAGCCCAAGCCCACAATAAACAAACCCGAAATAAATAAACCAAAAGATTCACTGCTGGCAGCAGGAATAAAAAGCAAAGTACCTAATGCAGAAACACATAACCCAGCTGCAATACCATTTTTAAAACCAATTTTGTTTAATAGATCCTGATTTAATGCTTTACTAATTAAAAAGTAAATTAATGAACCAACCGAGTAGGCCACATAAAATGCAAAAGACACCATTTGAGCCTGCACTTGAGTAAGGTTTAATTTCTCTTTAAATACCGGAATTAAAATATCGTTACTGGCAGCCACAAAACCCCAAAAGAAAAATACGGTAATAAGCACACCAAATTGGTTCCATTTTGTTTGTTGATTCATATAGCAAATATTATTTTAGTAAGAAGCAATGAAAATAAAGGGTTTTACAATATGTCGATGAGCAAATTATTATTTCAATCGTTTGAAACACAAATACTGTGGAAAATTGTTTACCCAATATTAAAACACAAGCATAGATATTTGAATAACCAATTTAAAAAATGCGACTAAAAATATTTGTTTTTATCTCTCTTGTTTCGATCCTTATTTTATCGTTTAATAAAAAAGAATTTTCAAGAAATACATCTGTAAAGCCCAATATTAACAAGGCTTACTCAAATCTTATCTTTCAAAAAGAAGAAGTGTTGAAATCTGCCGGAGGAACAAAATCTGTTTTGTTTAACGCTGCGGGTACAAAGCTTTATGCAATGAACCTAGAAGGCTTAAGTGTGTATGAATTTGACAGAGAAAACAAAAAATTGAACAGGCAATTTCAATTTAAAGCACATAAAGGAATGGGTTGGGATTATCAAACAAAAAAGCCGGTTGTTTCCTGGCAAGAAAAACCTGTTGAAGCTTGCTTTTCCAGCAACGATAAAATACTTTGGGTATCGCTTCACAATGCTGAAGGTATTGTTCCTATTAAGCTTTATGAAGATTTTCATTGCTTACCCAATTGGGATTCTGCATTAACAAAAGCTATCACCATTACTAATATTGATGGTAGTAAATACAAGGTAGAAGCCCCTCTTATAAAAACAGGTCTTACACCCAAAGTAGTTGCTGTTGCTAATAATAACTTATTGGTAAGTAACTGGCATAGTAAAACAGTAAGTGTGTTAAACATCAATAACAATAGCTTTCCCTATGCTAGTCTTGTAAAGAATATTAAGGTAGAAGCTATTCCAAGAGGTATTAGTGTTGACGAAAAAAGTAATAGATCTTATGTTGCCATTATGGGTAGCAATAGCATTGCTGTTGTTGATAATAAAAGCTGGACACTAGAGAAATACATTAAAGTATTGGCCAATCCTCGACATATTGTTTTGGGCGATAATAACAATATGTTTGTTTCGTTTAACAGCTTAAATCAAGTGGCTTGCATTAACACTGTAACAGGAGCCACTTTGTTTACTACAGTAACACATTTAAACCCCAGAAGCATTGTATTAAGCAAGAACAAAAAGTTTTTATTCGTTACTTGTTACAATGCAAATACGGTAGATATTTTTAAAGTGATGAACGATGTTTTTGTTCCTATGTATTCGCTCAGCTGCCCTGGAAAGCCTGTGGGCATTGATTTGTATGAAGATGATAATAAAATAGAAGCCTGGGTATGCAACTATGTTGGGGGAAATTTAAAAGTGTTTACTTTTGAGAAAGAGTAAACACTTTTAAATTATTTATAAAAAATATTTCTGATTAAAAATCGAATTTAATTCCTTGAGCCAACGGTAAACTGCTGCCCCAATTAAGGGTATTTGTTTGCCTTCTCATATAAACTTTCCAGGCATCGCTGCCACTTTCGCGTCCACCACCAGTTTCTTTTTCACCACCAAAAGCACCACCAATTTCAGCACCGCTGGTTCCTATATTAACATTGGCAATACCACAATCGCTTCCTTTGTGTGATAAGAACTCTTCGGCTTCTCTCATGTTCAAAGTAAATATGCTTGAAGACAAACCTTGTGGCACGCCATTTTGCATGGCAATGGCTTCATCAATGGTTTTGTATTTCATTAAATAAAGAATAGGAGCAAAGGTTTCGTGTTGCACAATTTGCATATCATTTTTAGCTTCTGCAATACAAGGTTGCACATAGCATCCAGATTCAAAACCATCGATAACCTTTCCTTCAACAATAAAATGAGCTCCTTGTTGTTTACCTTGCTCAATGGCATTTAAGTAAATAGCAACAGCATCTTTATCAATCAATGGACCCACGTGATTGCTGGCATCTAAAGGATTTCCAATTTTAATTTGCTTATATGCATTCACTAATTTTTGTTTAAATACTTCATAAACATCTTCGTGAATAATTAATCTTCTGGTAGTAGTACAACGCTGACCCGCAGTTCCTACAGCTCCAAAAACCGCACCTACCAAAGCCATATCTAAATCTGCTTCTTTACTAATAATAATGGCATTATTGCCTCCCAATTCTAATAAGGTTTTGCCTAAACGTGCTGCTACTGCTGCATTTACAGCTTTACCCATTCTGGTGCTACCGGTTGCACTCATTAAAGGAATATTTACATCATGGCTCATCCATTCACCAACTTCTCTTGCACCTTGCACCAAACAATTCACCCCCTCTGGTACATTATTTTTCTTGAATACTTCTGCAACAATATTTTGAACGGCTACTCCGCATAAAGGTGTTTTCTCACTTGGCTTCCAAATACAAACATTCCCGCAAATCCAGGCTAAGGCTGCATTCCAGCTCCAAACAGCAACAGGGAAATTATAAGCAGAGATAATTCCTACAATTCCTATTGGATGCCATTGTTCATACATTCTATGCAATGGTCTTTCACTGTGCATTGTTAATCCATATAACTGGCGAGATAAACCAACTGCAAAATCGCAGATATCAATCATTTCTTGCACTTCGCCTAATCCTTCTTGTAAACTCTTGCCCATTTCGTAGCTTACAAGTCGCCCTAAAGCTTCTTTGTGTTCACGTAGTGCATCGCCTACCTGACGAACAATTTCTCCACGTTTTGGAGCAGGTACCATACGCCATTCCTGAAAAGCTTTTGTTGCAGTGGCTATTACTTGACTGTAAGAAGCTGCATCTGTTGCAACCACACTACCAATCAGTTTACCATCAACAGGAGAGTAACTTTCTATTAAAGTTCCTTTGCTTTCTATCCAGTTGGTTCCTGTAGAAACACCTGCATTTGTTGCATTGATATTTAGTTGTTGTAGAAATTTCATTTTATTTATTATTAGTAATGTGTTATTTTGTCTTTGATAAAATTTTAGTGGCTGTTTCTAAAAAGGCAACTTCTTCTTTGCCTGGTTCAGCATTACTTGGATAGCCTAAACTACCTAATGAGTTTAACTGTATATTCTTAGTGCTTGACGAGTCTTTAATTACAGTAAACATCCAAATCGTAGGGTATCCCTGTACTTGAAATGCCTGTGCTAATGCACTATTTTGCTGTTGTAATTCTGTAGGTAATTGTTTTTTTCTGGGAAAGTCAAGTTCCAATAAAACCACTTTTTCTTTTGCCCATTTAATAAAGGCTGTTTTTGCAAAAACATCGTTTTGCAATTTATGACACCAACCACACCAATCGCTTCCTGTAAAAAAACCAAAGATGGGTTTATTTGTTTTTTTCGATATAGAATCGGCTTTCATTAAATCGGTAAACCAAACTAGTGGGGTATTCTCATCAACTTTATTTGTTTGTGTTTCTTTAGAAATATTTTTTGGATGTTGCTTTTTCGATTGACAGAAAGAAAAAGATGTTACAAACGTTAAAGCAATTAAAACTATTTTTTTCATATAGCATTTTAAGAAGGATAAATAATGTATTAATCAATTAATTCTGTTCCATCTTCTAGTTTGAAAGTAAAATGTTTTTGAGAGAAATAACTGAAAATGATTAAAAAGCCTGTTGTTATAACTTTAGCAAATTTTGCATCCCAACGCACTACTTCTACAAAAAACTTCATAAAACCATAATTAAGCACTAAGCAAAACATTACAACTAAAAAGTACTTTATTAATTGTTCTCTTTTTGCAGACGTTGCTCCCTGAAAAACAACATATCTGTTTAAATAAAAACCCAAGGGGAAGGTGATACAAAAACTGCATAAAAAAGCAGCAATGTAAGGACTAACCAATAGATGCGAGTTTACCTGAATGGGTTGTTTATGCAAGACCCAATCATGTACAATGATAAATAATGTAATATCTAATAAAGTATTTCCACCTCCACAAGCCGCATATCTAAAGGTTTGCAGGGGCATCAGTTTTTTAAAAAAGGGATAAAAAAAGTCAGTAACAGATAAAACAAAGGTTCTGATACCGTGGTGAATTTTTTTCATAACGGTGGCGAAGATAATTGCATTTTGCAATTAGCTTTTTCATTAGTTGAATATGTCTTTATTTCGCAGCATAATGTTTCAATATCAATTATGGAGCATGATTAAAAAAAGTAAACAATGCAACCTGTAAATCTTCGCTCGTTTCAACAAAAAGTGAACCTGCACAAAAAAGCCTTTAAAAGATATTTAGGAAAAGTAGAAAAAAATCCTCCTAAAGATTTATACAAAACATTGGTGGCAATAGATAAAGAAGTGTGGCAAGAAGT
>CANGOT010000160.1 GCA_947455425.1 Chitinophagaceae bacterium
GGTGGTTTGGTAGTGTTCTTATCTGTGCCAGTAACATTTGCATTAACACTATTCAGTTACTATTTTATGCACTACACACTCAATAGAATTACTTTGTTTGCATTAGTGTTTATTACTGGTATTGTAGTTGATGATTCTATCATTATTGCAGAGAATATGCATAGGCATTTTAAAATGAAGAAAATGCCACCATTGCAAGCTGCTTTGTTTGCAATAAACGAAGTGGGAAATCCTACTATTCTCGCAACGTTTACAGTTGTAGCAGCAGTGTTGCCAATGGCTTTTGTTTCTGGAATGATGGGGCCTTATATGAGTCCAATGCCAATAGGTGCTTCTATTGCAATGATGTTATCATTGATTGTTGCATTAACATTAACTCCTTATTTGGGCTATATTTTCTTGCGTGAAAAAGAGAAAAAAGGTATTGCACATACAGAGAGTAAACCATTATCATTAGAAGAAAGTGGTATCTATAAAATTTATAAATCATTCATCAATCCACTGTTAGAAACCAGATGGAAACGTTGGACTTTTATCATCAGTACAGTAATTATTCTGCTAGGTTCAATGATGTTGTTCTACACAAAAACTGTTGCAGTTAAAATGCTACCATTCGATAATAAGAATGAATTTCAAGTTGTGATTGATATGCCAGAAGGTACAACGCTTGAAAGAACACAAGCTGTTACAAAAGATTTGGCAGACTACATTTCTAAACAATCCATGGTGGTGAATTATCAAACCTATATTGGCACATCAGCACCTATTAGTTTTAATGGTTTGGTTAGACATTATGATTTAAGAAGAAGTGATAATGCAGCAGATATACAAGTGAACTTAGTTGATAAAAAAGATAGAAGCATACAGAGCCATGGCATAGCAAAAGAAATGCGTGAACCGCTACAAAAAATTGCTAATCGATATAACGCTAATATTAAAATAGTTGAAGTGCCGCCAGGCCCACCAGTATTATCAACATTAGTTGCTGAGTTATATGGTCCAAAATATGAAGAGCAAATAAAAATAGCAGAACAAGTAAAACATTTATTTAGTAATACAAAGGATGTAGTTGATGCAGATTGGATGGTTGAAGATAATCAGCCTGAATATCATATTACTGTTGATAAAGAAAAAGCAATGCGATATGGTGTAGCAACTGCACAAGTCTCTGCTACTGTAAATGCTGCGTTGTCGGGTATAAGTGCTGGTAATGTATATCAACCCAACGCTTATAATCAAACTGCTATTAAGTTGCAATTGAATGATGCAGATAAAACAAATATTGATGATGTTTTGAATTTAAAAGTAATTAGTGCAAATGGAAATACTGTTCCAGTAAGAGATATCGTAGTCGTGAATCAACAAGTGAAACAAAAAAGTATTTTCAGAAAAAATCAAAAAGAAGTAGTGTATGTGTTGGCTGATATGGCAGGTAGTTTAGAAAGCCCTTCTTATGCTATATCAAACATATCTGATAGTTTAAAAACTATTAAAATGCCAAAAGGATTTACGCTAAAAGAGGAATACACACATCAGCCAGAAATGGAAGATAATTACAGTTTAAAATGGGATGGTGAATGGCAAATAACTTTTGAAGTATTCAGAGATTTGGGGATAGCATTTGCTGTTGTAATATTAATGATTTACATTTTAATTGTTGGCTGGTTTCAAAACTTTACAGTGCCTATTATTATGCTGGCTGCCATTCCTCTTTCACTTATTGGTATTATACTGGGTCATTGGATGATGCACGCCTATTTTACTGCAACATCGATGATTGGTTTTATTGCATTAGCAGGTGTAATGGTTCGTAATTCTGTTTTGTTGATTGACTTTATCAATATTCGTTTAAGAGAAAATATCCCATTAAAACAAGCCATTATAGAAGCTGGAGCTGTACGTACTACTCCAATATTATTAACAGCTGGTGCTGTTGCTTTGGGTGCAGTTATTATTTTATTCGATCCGATTTTCCAAGGCTTAGCTATCTCATTAATGGGTGGCACAGTAACATCTACCTTCTTAACATTAATTGTAGTGCCACTATTGTATTATAAAATGATGAGAAATAAGTACCCAACTAAATAAAAAATAAACAATATGAAACTATTTATTGTTGCCTGTTTAAAAGATAATCAGGAAGATGTGCAACAACTGTTAATACAAGCAAACATTGGCATTTTTAGTATTACAGATATGATTGGATTTAAGCAAAACAATGGAGCAAATCTTTTAGAGAACTGGTTTGCAAGTGGAGATGAACAATTCGATTCAATGTTTGTATTCAGTTTTACAACAAGTAAAAACGTAGATAACTGTATGAGATTAATCGAGGAGTTTAATACTAAATCGCAATCACAATTTCCAATTAGGGCATTTGTTGTGCCTGTTGAAAAATCAATTTAACAATCAAATAAAATTAAAACATGAAACAAAGAATCATCTTTTTTGTAGCAGGAACTTTTGTGTTAACAGGTATTGCTTTATCACATTATATAAACCCTAATTGGATTTGGCTATCTGTGTTTGTGGGAGTGAATTTGCTGCAATCTTCTTTCACAAAATTTTGTCCATTAGAGAAAATACTGGATGCAGTAGGCACTAAAAATTAATTTAATATTCTACTTACTACTAAAATAAGCTCCGCATAAAAAATATTCCAAGCTTACAAATATGCAAACTTGGAATATTTTAAAATCTTACACTATCACATCCTCACCAAAATAAGGTTGCAACACTTTCGGAATTTTAATTCCAGTCTCGGACTGATTATTTTCTAGTAAAGCAGCATAAATACGTGGTAATGCCAATGAACTTCCATTTAATGAATGAGCAAATTGCATTTTACCATCTGCATTTTTATATCTGCATTTCATTCTGTTTGTTTGAAACGCTTCAAAGTTGCTTACACTACTTACTTCTAGCCATTTCGCTTGTGCTGTACTATACACTTCAAAGTCGTAGGTTAAAGCAGATGCAAAACTCATATCACCACCACATAGTGCTAAAATTCTATAAGGCAATTCTAAGCTTTGAATTAATTTTTCAACGTGGGCAACCATTTCATCCAAAACATCATAGCTGGTTGCTGGGTCAACAATTTGAATGATTTCTACTTTTTCAAATTGATGAACACGATTTAGTCCACGAACATCACTTCCAAAACTTCCTGCTTCTCTTCTAAAACAAGGAGAATAAGCTGTCATTTTAATGGGTAATTCACTTTCTTTAACAATAGTGTCTCTATAAATATTTGTAACAGGCACTTCGGCTGTTGGTATCAAATAAAAATTATCTGCTGTAGCATGATACATTTGCCCTTCTTTATCGGGCAATTGACCAGTTCCATAAGCACTTGCTTCATTCACCATATAGGGTGGAATATATTCTGTATAACCAGCAGCAGTATTAAAGTCCAGGAAATATTGGGATAAAGCACGTTGCAATTTTGCACCTTTACCTTTATATAAAGGAAAGCCACTACCAGTAATTTTAGCACCCGTTTCAAAATCAACCAGATTGTATTGTTTAATTAAATCCCAGTGAGGCTTAGCTCCATCATAAAGAGTTGGTATTTCACCAGCTTGTTTTACATTCACATTTTCTTCAGGCGTTTTTCCAATAGGTACTTTAGCACAAGGTAAATTAGGAAGTGTAACCAAAGTATCCGTTAATTTTTTTTCAAGTAATTCCAGGACTTCTTTATGTTTTTCAACTTCCAACTTCCAAGTTCCAACTGCTAACTTCATTTCTTCAGCTTCCTCTTTTTTCCCTGATGCCATTAGCTTGCCAATTTCTTTAGAAGCATTATTGATATTGGCTTGTGCGTTATCAAATGAAACTTGTGTTTTTCGTCTATCATCATCCAAAGCAATAATTTCATCAACAAGCTCTACTTGCTTAAAATGTTTTACTGCTAATCTCTCTTTAACAAAATTGGGGTCGTTCTTTAATACACTTATTTGTAACATATTTGTTTAAAAATTTGTGGCGAAGATAAGTGTTGAAAAAAACCTACCAACTACAATGTAACATCAATCACAAATAACATCTTTTTAAATCCTTTACTTTGCAGCAATATGAGCAAAGAAGCAAAAGTTTCAAACTATTTAATTAGCACTTTAACTAACAAATGTCCACGTTGCAGAGACGGTTATCTATTCAAAAGCACCAATGCTTACAACCTCAAGAATATTGTTGAAATGAATGAAGAATGTCCCGTTTGTAAACAGCCTACCGAAATAGAAGTTGGTTTTTACTATGGCACTAGCTATGTTAGTTATGCTTTGGGAGTAGCATTTATGGTGGCTTTTTTTGTGGCCTGGTATGTTATTATTGGTTTTTCAATTGATGATAATAGATTGTTTTGGTGCTTAGGAAGTAGTATTGCTTGTATGGTTTTATTGCAGCCACTTTTAATGAGATTGAGTAGAAGTATGTGGCTGAGCTGGTTTGTGAAATATGATACTGATTGGAAAAATCACAAACTAAAACATACAGAGCGAATGATTAAGAATACTTAAAAGTCCTATCCTACTTACACTTGAATGACTTTATTCATTTGTTTACAAACTTTACAATTACTTATCATATAAAATTTGGTTGGGAGTTTCATTCCTCTATTTTTGCTAACTAACAAATGTTAGTATAAAATATACATATGAATTTTCAACACTCAGAACTTACACAACAAGTTGCACAAACAGCAAGAGATTTTGCATTGCAATACATTAAACCTCATTTAATGGAATGGGACGAAAGTCAGGAATTCCCCGTTCATATTTTTAAAGAATTAGGCAAGTTAGGAATGATGGGAGTAATTGTGCCAGAAGCTTATGGTGGTGCTGGTTTAAGCTATTTTGAGTATAATGCAATCATTCAAGAAATATCACAGGTTTGTGGTTCAATTGGGTTAAGCGTTGCTGCACATAATAGTCTTTGCACCAATCACATTTTAACTTTTGGTAATGAAGAACAAAAGAAAAAATATCTACCCAAACTGGCAACAGCTGAACATATTGGTGCCTGGGGTTTAACAGAGCCCAATACAGGTAGTGATGCTGGCAATATGAAAACAACTGCCGTTCGTGATGGCAATGATTGGATTTTAAATGGAACAAAAAGTTGGATTACACACGGCAAAAGTGGAGATATTGCAGTTGTAGTAACAAGAACTGGTGAACCTCGTGCAAAAAACAACTCAACTTGTTTTGTTGTTGAAAGAGGAATGGCTGGTTTTGCTGCTGGCAAAAAAGAAAACAAACTTGGAATGCGTGCCAGCGAAACTTGTGAAATGATTTTTGACAATTGCAGAATAAGCGATGCTCAACGACTAGGCGAAGTTGGAGATGGCTTTAAACAAGCAATGAAAATTTTAGATGGGGGTCGTTTATCTATTGCTGCATTGTCTGTAGGTATAGCAAAAGGTGCATACAATGCTGCTTTACAATACTCTAAAGAGCGTTATCAATTCGACCAACCCATTTCAAACTTTCAGGGAATTAGTTTTAAACTAGCCGATATGGCAACAGAAATTGCTGCTGCCGATTTACTTTTATTAAATGCTTGTGGAATGAAAGAGCGTTGCGAAAAAGTAACTTTATCTGGTGCTATGGCAAAATACTATGGCAGTGAAGTATCGGTTAGAGTAAGTACTGACGCTGTTCAAATATTTGGTGGATACGGCTATACAAAAGATTTTCCTGTAGAAAAATTTTACAGAGATAGCAAGCTTTGTACTATTGGAGAAGGCACAAGTGAAATACAAAAACTTGTTATTGCACGCGAGATTCTTGGTTAAGTAAATTACTGATACAAGCTATTATAAAAAACGTCGATTAGAAAAATCTAATCGACGTTTTTTATTCATCAACCTAAAAATTTATCTCAATACAATCACCCATCCTGTTACTAATGCTAAATTCATTCCTGGATTAATCACATAATAATAGGTGCCTACGGGTACTGGTGCACCATTTACTGTGCCATCCCACTTGATATTACTTCCCGATAAGGTTTTTATCTTACTAC
>CANGOT010000161.1 GCA_947455425.1 Chitinophagaceae bacterium
TATCTCCAGTAGGCAATACCACTTCTAAATTTAACACATAGTCTTTTACAACACCATATTTAACAGCTTTAGGGCCACCGCTGTTCTCGGCTATATTGCCACCAATAAAGCAGGAACCTTTACTGCTAGGGTCGGGAGGGTAGAAGAGGTTTTTTTCTTTAACGGCATTTTGCAATACCTCTGTTATAACACCAGGCTCGGTAGTAATTTGTAAGTTTCTCTCATCAATATCAATAATGGTGTTCATTCTTTCGGTGCTTAGCAATACACCACCTAGCTGAGGTAATGCACCGCCACTTAAGCCTGTGCCTGCACCACGAGGTGTAACTGGCAGCAAATGGGTGTTGCAAAGCTGCATGATAGCTGCAATTTCCTGAGATGTTTTAGGTTTTACTACAACCTCGGGTATAAACTGAAGTTTTTCTGTTTCATCTCTACTAAAAAAGTCAAGTGTTTCTGCATCTACAAAAACAAACTGCTCGCCTACAATATGTTTAAGTGCCTGTATATGTTCGATTGTAACTTTCATTAAAACAATTTGGGCAAAAATATGTATATGGCTAATAGGGTATAAGGTTTCTCTAGAAATTAGTTAGATATTCCGCAGGTAGTGAATAAGAAACAGAGGTGGTGTTTTGAATATTGCCTCTAAGTCTTTTATTTTTTTAGCATATTGAAGTAAACAACAAAAAAAAAGGCTTTTGTGTGGGGCTTAATGAAATTAGTAGGAAATAGAAAAGATTGTATTTATTTCTTCAGCCAATCAATCGCTAGTCTGTATCCGTCTAAACCCAAACCAGTAATTACTCCTATGGCTTTTGCAGAAACATAAGAATGTTTACGAAACTCCTCTCGTGCATAAATATTAGAAATATGTACTTCTACTAATGGTGCTTTAATGGCAGCCACAGCATCGCCAATAGCAATAGATGTGTGAGAGTAGCCAGCAGGATTTAGCACAATGCCATCAACGGTAAAGCCCACTCTTTGTATTTCGTTGATAAGTTCGCCCTCAATATTGCTTTGATAGAAACTGAGATTAACTTGCGGAAATAGTTGCTGCAGTTTTAAGAAATATTCTTCAAAAGGTTCATTGCCATAAACATCCACTTCTCGTTTACCAAGTAAGTTTAAATTGGGGCCATTGATGATGTGTATGTTCATTATTTTAATAGTTTACGGTTTATAGTTTATGATTTAAAACTGTAAACCATAAACTGTAAACGAGTGTTACTGCATCATTGCTATAAAATCATCAAAAAGATATCGGCTATCGTGTGGGCCAGGTGTAGCTTCTGGATGATACTGTACACTAAAAGCTTTTTTGTTTTTCACTCTTATTCCCTCGATACTATTATCGTTTAAATTAAGATGTGTTATTTCAATGTTGTCATTGCTTTTCACTGCATCTGGGTTAATGCCAAAGCCATGATTTTGCGTAGTGATTTCGCATCTTCCGGTAATAATGTTTTTTACAGGATGATTTAATCCACGATGGCCATGATGCATTTTAAAAGTAGGAATATCGTTAGCTAAAGCCAATAATTGATGCCCTAAACAAATACCAAAAACTGGTTTATCTTCTTTAAGAATATCCTTGATAGTTTCAACAGCATATGGCATTGAAGCTGGGTCGCCAGGGCCATTTGAGATAAAATAGCCATTTGGATTGAATTCTTTTAATCGTGCCAGCTTTGTTTTTGCAGGGTGTACTTTTACATGAACGCCACGCTCTACTAAACAATTTAAAATATTCTTCTTAATTCCAAAGTCTAATACCGAAACTTTAATAGTCGAGGAGCTGTTACCTAACTCATATTCTTCTGTGGTACTTACGGTGCTAGCTAACTCACATCCATCCATATCTGGGCAGTTGGCTAGTTCTTTTGTCAGTAAATCTTCATCGAAAATTTCAGTGGATATGATACAGTTCATGGCACCTTTTGTTCTTATGTGTGCCACCAATGCTCTTGTATCAATGCCATCAATGGCTACTATATTATTTTCAACGAGATATTCGTGAAGATTTTTCTTAGATTGAATTCTGCTGAACTGTTCTTCAAGGTTACGACAAATAAGGCCTTTGATTTTTACAGAACTACTCTCAACATCACTTTCTTTGGTGCCGTAATTACCAATGTGAACATTGTTCATAATTACAACCTGACCCGTATAGCTTGGGTCGGTAAAAACCTCTTGATAGCCTGTCATGCCTGTGTTGAAGCAGATTTCGCCAGTAGTAGTACCTTGTTTTCCAAAGGCAAAGCCTTTGAAAATATGACCATCACTTAATAATAAAATTGCTGAAGATTTTGCTGTGAGCATTTAACGAAGATTTTGCAAATATTAATTGATTAAATGAATTAAAAATGTAAAGTGGAAATTTATTGGGTTGATGTGAATAAAAAAAAAGGATTACGATACATCGCAATCCCTTTACCATAATTGAATCAAAAACAAACTTATAAACCATCTAAAAAGTTGTTTACTTCTGCCAAGCTTGAAGAAGTAAGTGAAGGGTAGGGGTTGATGGTATATTGAAGGCTATTCGATACAACGATATCTTGCTTCCCTAAATAAAATTTATCGTCAATATATGATATAGATACTAACTGGATATTGCTGCCTATTGGTAAGTTTTGTGCTAAAAATACTTTTTTACCATAGTCTGGTTGAAGTCTTAAAACAATATTCTCATCTTTAAAAACAGCGAAAACAATAGTATTCTTGTTGGTGAAATTTTGTGCTGCTAAAACAATATTACTATTTGCCAAACTGCCTGTTTGTAATGGGGTTGCAAAGCTTATCCAATTTAGTTTTTTGCTGGTAATTTGATTAACCAATACAGTTTGATTGTTCATTAAAATATTTGATGGGAAAAGAAAACCGGTACTGCTACTGTCGGCTACCGACCAATAAACACTTCCTTCTGACGGTGTGACAGCATTGCCACTCAGGTAAACATTATTTATAGAAGAGTCAGCCAAGCTTATACTATAACTAGTACCACTAGATAAGCTTAAGCTGTTTTTTAAATTGTCGGTAAGGTTTAATAATAATGCACTTTTGGAGCTGAATAAATTATCGGCATTACAACTTGGTATGAGATTACGAATAAAATCGCCTTTTGAAGAAAGTTGTTGTAGACTAACATTAATTGATCCGTTGTAATTAACACCATTTAATGTATAACTATTTCCGGGTAATGAAAGTTGAATTTGATTGTTGAAATTATAAACAACATTGCTATTGCTATTAAAGTTAGCTGTGAATGGAGATTTGAAAAGTGCAGCAATAATGGCTTGTGACTTTGCTAGAGAAATAGGACTTGCAGACCAGCTAACATCATTAAATTCTGATGTTGAATATGGAGTGAACTTATCAGTATCTTTTGTGCAGGAACTAATGCAAAAAATTAGTGTTAAGCAAAATATGTATATGTGTAAATGTCTTTTCATAAAATTGTCTTTATTATAGATGCAATAAAAACCTAAAACGCTGCCTGATTAATTAAAGATGTTTGTTGTGACTAATTTTAAGTCTGGCACCAAACTGAATGCCTATCGCATGAAACTTTTGGCTGAAGCCAGCATTGCTTTGTAAACTATTACTCAATCCCAATCGATAATAGGGTTCGGCAAAAACATCGATATCATTGGTGATTCTTCTCATCAGGCTAGCACTCGCATACAAACTGATTCCAACTTGATTTTTAAAAATCCCGTTACCAGATTTGCTTGAAACATTTACCAAGTTATAGTTTCCATCAATTGTTTTGCCTTCGTACCAAGAGGTAAGGTTAACAATAGCACCACCAGAGATTGCTAGTTTCCAATCGCTTTGAGGTTGGCTTAGCTCGTAAGAAACAAGCAGCGGAAGTTCTAAATTTTTATATCGGTTGATATTGGTTCTAACGCGATACCCAATTTGCACAAAAATAGTTGTATCGCTGATGGTGGTGTCTGGTTGATTAGGGCGAGTAATGGTATGCGAATTAATCACAATGGTTTGGCGTCTATCATTTTCAGTTCTCAGTGTAAACTTCTCATTAAATTGAGAATATTGTAATCCAGCTTTGAACAGCAAATTGTTAGTGATGGATTTGCTGAATCTGGCTCCCACCGTGAATCCTATACGCATAGATTCGCTGCTATCTTTTTTTGCAATATATGCACCATTACCCGATTGCGTGCTGGTAACAGTTTTAAAGGCAATGTCTGGAGAAATATATCCCTCAACATAAAGATCATTTCTAAAAATACCTCTTGTAGTTGGGCATTCATCTATGAAAAGTTTGCCAATCGGCATTTTCTCAAGATTAGGTTTAATAGTACTTACTGCTAAATCTTTATCGTTTATTACAGTGTTTTCATTCTTATATTTCTTAGATGCGAACCAAAAGTCTTCATTTGAAATTTTATCTATTGAACTTGTTATCGTATTGATATTTGAACTGTTTTTAACTTTCCACAAAGAATTTGTTGAAGTATTTAAAGCACTTGTTTTCTTTTGAAAGTTTTTATTTTTACTTGAATATCCGAACGAAGTTTTGGATATAATCGATTGTTTTGAATATGCTTCAGTAACTAAAACCTTACGATTCTCTTCAATATCTTTTTTCAGATTTTTCTCAATAGATACTTTTTGGGCTATAGGTGCTTGGTTTAAATCACCACCATTTTTTGTATCATTCGTTTTATTGTTTTGTTTTGTATTTGTATTAATGGAAATTGAAGATTTATCAGTAATTACTACATTAGGTTTTTTGTTGTTGTCTATTTGCACCGTTTCTGAAGAACCATTTTTACTAGATGTTGTTTTTGTATTTTCTTTATTTGATATAAGGTATCCAGCACCAGCTACTAAAGCTAAAAAGCCCAATCCAAGTAGTAAAAAGTTTCTTCTCCACCACCAAATGGCAATAGGTTTACATTGTTTTTCGTCAATAATTTTCTCCCAAAGCCCTTCAGGAACAGGACTTTTGTAATCCTGTAATTTATCGCTAACAAAGCTGTCAAATAATTTGTTTGTCATTACACAGCAATTTTTTCTTGTTGTAAAATTTGTTGTTGAAGCATTTTTCTTGCTTTAACCAATTGACTTCTGCTGGTAGCAGGTTGGATACCTAAAATTTTTGCAATCTCCTCGTGGGAGTATCCCTCAATTACACTCAGGTTGAAAACTACTCTATAACCATTTGGAAGAGAGTTAATGAGTTTCATTAAATCTTCCTCACCAAGATTAGAATAAGAATAGGAATCAATTTTTGAATAATTACTATTCACATCATCAACATCTACAAATTGCAACTTGTTCTTCCTTAAAATCGTTAAAGCCGCATTAACAATAATTCTTCTCATCCAGCCACCAAAAGCACCATCGTTCTTGTACTGTTCAATATTTTTAAAAATAGCAATAAAACCTTCCTGCATCATATCCTCAGCCTCCATTTGATTAGAAGCATATCTTAAACATATAGTCATAAAAATGCCCGAGTACTGATCAAACAGTAAACGTTGGCATTGTTTGTTTTGCCTGATGCAACCCAATATGATTTCTTGCTCAGTCAATTAGCTGATGTTTTGGAATATTACTATGATGCATAATAAATTGATTACGCTGCCTGAGTAAATAAATTTCTACTAAATTATGGGTTTTAATGTAAAAATTAAGATTTTTCTGCTTGTTCAAATCTTAATGTTGCTTGTTGATGATATAAATTAAGGATCTTGCTTACATTTACATAACGGCAAAAATAAAATTATATTTATGGATGAACAAAAGAACAATCCACTACATGGTATCACATTAGAGAAGATTATAGTATATCTGGTTGAAAATTATGGTTGGGAATTTCTAGCTGCTGAAATTAATATCAATTGCTTTAAAAGCAATCCAAGTGTAAAGTCTAGCTTAACTTTTTTGCGAAAAACACCTTGGGCAAGAACTAAAGTGGAAAGTTTGTACCTCTATATTCTTAGAAAGGAAAAGAAAGAAGTAAAAGCCATTATGAA
>CANGOT010000162.1 GCA_947455425.1 Chitinophagaceae bacterium
GTATAAACCAAAACATCATCTTCGTTAATATTATATTCAATTGATGATATTGATTTATAAATTTTCTCAAAACGGTTTTTTATTTCTTCAATTAACGATTCTTTTTCTTCTCCACCGTAAAGATGAACATTGAACATAAATTGAGCCTTGATAATTTCCAAGTTAGAAGGCTTTTTACCTCTGTTGTTTTGGAAAATAAACATTTGTATCGCTTCAGATTCATCTTTCACAGGGTGAGTTGTGCAAGTAGCATTTTGCACGGTGTTCAGCATTTTCACTAAATAGGGTTCGTCCTTATTTTCTAATTGCGATGCGAAAAAGTCAAAAGCATTTACAATTCTTTTTGCCGATGCTGTTTCAAGTCCGTTCCTGTCTATCTTATTTTGGTCAATTACATAATCTTTGAATAGTTGTTTGTCATAATCAACTGTGTCAAAGCGATAAGTTAAATTACGTTTTATGATGTCCTCAAAAATTTCTTGTTCGCTTTCCGTCAGTTTTCTGATTGAATTTAAACGTTTGAAAAGTGCAGAAAGAAAAATTACAATAGTTGAAAGTCTTTGCTGTCCGTCAATAACACCAAATTTTTTGTCGAGTTTTTCTTCAAATAGAAAGTGTCCGAAATAATAAAATGATTTTGTAGAACTTTTGTTGTAGTCCTCTAAGTCTGAAAGAAAAACGTTTACCTGTTTAGGAGTTTTGCTTTTTTCAAATTCTGTGTCCCAAGAATATGCTCGTTGATAAGTGGGAACAAATATTCTGTTCCCTGCTAACATTTGTTGTATTGACGTTGATGGTTCCATTTTGTTTTTATTTTTTTATTTAGGCTTACTCTTTTCGGTTTTTCAGCTTCCACCGTTTTCTGCAAATGTAGGTTGTCAGTCCGTCAAACTGTGTCGTTGTGAACGGGTCGTCCTAGGCGGATTCTAGTATTTAACGCAACTTTTTTGTACTGTTCAAACGATTTTTTGTGTATTGTCTTTATTTCTTTCACCAAACTTAATGGTTGCAATACTTTTACTTCATCGCCAAAATGAAGAACTTCCATAATAAAATCAAAGGTAATGGCAATTGATAACTCAACAATAATTTGCTTAGAATTTTCTTTTATTATTTTTTGAGAATGATGTAAAGGGTAATTTTTTACATACTGACCTTGCTCGTAAGTAAATGCTAATTGAATATTTTGTGGCTCATCGTTGCTACTTAAAATGCCAAATAGTCTGCTAAACATTGCATTAAAATCATAATTATATTTTTCTTTAAACTTAGTTTTAGTGATTTCTATTTCATCCATTCTATCCAAACCAAAGGTTTTAAATGCTGCATCATTTGTGTCTATTGCCAACAAATACCATCGCCCCTGACTTTCTTTCAATGCCAATGGATGCACAGTTCTATTAGTAAGGGTTGCATCCCAATATTTGTAATGATTGAACTTTAAAATCAATCTGCTTTTTATGGCATATAACAAGCCATAAAAATGCTCTAACCCTTTGGATTTACGAGTTTCAAGAAAAACATATTGATTAAATTCTTGTGATGCTTTAATAGCATTAATAGTTTGATAAGAATCTAAAAGCCTTTGGCTGCGTTGCAAATCTTCGCCACGTTCTTTAATAAAATATCGTTTATCACCTTTGCGTTTGTTGGCAATTTCAATATCTAATTGCTCATAAATATCTTTTATATCTCGTTGAAAAGTACGGATAGAAATAGTAAAATCTTTATCTTGAATATCTGCTTCGCGTTCCAAATAATTTGCAATTTCTTGAAATGTAGCTGGGCTTTTTTCAAGACGTTTTATAATTAGTGCATAACGAGATAGGAATGTTTGTTTGGGCATAAGAAATTATAAAATAAGAGAGTTGGTAGATGGGTTGCTATAGCTATGACCACTAACATTTATTAAATCATCTTGTATTTGACTTAAATCTACATCTAATACTTTAATATTTTTATTAGCTGTTGCCGTAGTGAATATGCCAATTTTATGAAGTTTTTGCTTTACTGTATCTTCAACGCTTCTTCTGTTTGGAGATTTTGTACCTGTTAAAGTAAAATTACCTTGGTCTTTTAAGTCTTTGTCTGTTGCGTAAACAAAGTAAAAATTATTAACAAATAATTCTTTTGTAAGTAAAATTTTACTTTTCAACTCAAATGTTTTAAAATGATTACCATTTACTATATAAATTCTATCCAAATCACCACACAAACCAACGCTTGCCATTTGCCCAGCACCGCTTATATACCTACTATTATTGGGAATTTTCAATGACAATTTTAAATCAAAAAAAGTTGGATGATTATACCAAATTAAATTATCTAATCTCGAATTGTGTTCCACTTTTGATTCTTTATAATTCTCCATATCTGTATAAACACTTTGGACTTTTCTTAAATTTTTTGCATCGTACCAATTAAACATTTCTTTGCCATTATTTCCATTTGTTTTTAGAGAATTATAATGGTCGTTAAATAATCTTTTTTTAAGATTACTTGTCTCGCCCACACAAAGAGGTACAAACTTTTTTCCTAATCCTTCAATATCTAATCTTAAACCATAAATATATACTCCTGCTTCATCTTCTTTTGGATAATGTGCTGGATTTGCTGTATTAAAATCAATAAATGGGTCTGCCGAATATTTTGTTAAACCTTTTGGGTCTGGTACTGGTGGATGTTTAAATGTTACTCTCATACTTTTCATTTTTAAATTCTGTTTGCAATATTAATCTGTTGTTTTCACTACCCCACTTTAGCAGGTTGAATAAAACCAATAGTCGCTCTTTCGTTTTTAAATTGATATGCTTCTTCCTTAGTATTATAAATTTCAGCAAGTGTCATTGCTTTGTTGGTGTAGTAATTTGTTACACCAATTTCTTGCAACAAAGCATTTGATTTTACAATGGATAATTCTTTAAACTCATACAATGTTTGCAATCTTCCTTTTCGTAGCAAAGCTTTGTCAATATTGGCTATTAATGTGTTAAAAGTTGCAATTACTTGTATGCTTAAACACTCACCCAGCAAGCCATCTGTTAAATTAAGCAAAGTAGAAATACTGCTGTTTCTGCTACCCTCTCTTGCAGTAATTAATTCCTCTGCATCTTCAATAACAATTACCGAATCGGAGTTTCTAATTAAAAAACTCATTAGCTCTGGTGCATCTAAATTGCCTGCCAACTTGGGTGACATAAAAATTACTTTTTTGTTAAGGTGGTGTATTAAAAATCTAATGTAAGTGCTTTTGCCAGTGCCAGGTGTACCATGAAACAAAAACAAACCATTAGCATCTTTTGCTCTTAGTTTTTTAACCATTAGTTTGTGCGTTTCAACAATATCATCGTTATAATTTTGAGTAAGATTTAGCTTAGGTTTTTTAATTTTTATGGCAGTAGTTCTCAACCCCTCTGTCGATTGTGTCACCAAGCAAATTTCATTTATAGTAGCTTTTTTTCTTAGGGTAAATGTTTTTACCCAATCAATCCAAGTTTGTGCTTTGGCTTCATTTTCTGGTGCAAAAGCAATGCACACTTCTTCGTTTTCTAAATTAATAACAGTGCCATCTTTCATAAAATAAATTAAGTCAATGTATATCATTTTGCCAATGCTTCTATCATAAACTTGCCTGTAATGTATTTTTAAAATTTGTTCACTCTTTTCGGTTTTTATTGCTCGCAACATTTTTTTACAGCTTATTCTATCTATATTTTTTATGTTTGGTATTACCTCATAATAGGCATAAAATATTTTTTTAATGTTGACATAAACATTACTGCCTTCAAGCACACTATAAGATTTTAAAACATCTTTAAAAGAATCTTTAGTGCTCTCATTTATCTGCTGCATAAAGATTTCGTTGTTTGTATTTATCATACTTATTTATTTAGAAAGCAAACATAAAATATGTAAACGCCAAACTATGTCGTTTTATTTATTAAAAGTAAAAAACAGAAAATAATTTACAACGTCATATTTTGACGTTATACCAAAATACTTTTGTTTTAAATTTGAAAACAATGATTAAAAACCATTGAGCATCAATTGTCTAAGTCAACTTTTATTTATGGCTTCCAATGCCCAAAAAGATTATGCTTAAATATGTTTATGCCTACTGTTAAAGATGAGCAAGATGAAACCCAAACTGCTTTTTTCAACAAGGAAGAGATATTGGTTTATTGGCACAACAACGATTCCCAAATGGAATAGATGCAAGCCCTGAAACATTTTATGAATATCAAAAATCTGTAGTAAAAACCGCAGAACTTATTGCTAATGGTGAAACTATTATTTACAAAGCAGTATTTCAGTTTAATGAGGTATTATGTGCCATTGATATTTTGGTAAAAGATGACAATAAGTGGTATGCTCATGAAGTAAAAGGCAGCACATCTGAAAAGCCAACTTTTGTTCAAGATGCAGCATTGCAGTATTATGTAATTACCAATGCTGGCTTGGATTTGCAAGATATTTTTATACTGCATCTTAACAATGAATATCTGCGTTATGATAAATTAAATTTGCAAGAATTATTTACACCAACATCGGTATTAGAACAAGTAATTAATCTACAACCATTCATTGTACAAAAAGAAATCGAACTAAAAATTTACTGAAATTAAAACAGCCCCCAATAATTGAAATTGGCAATCACTGCTCTACACCTTATGACTGCAATTATATTGGATATTGTAGCACAGGCAAAGAAATAGAGCCTTTTGCATAGTACATAGAAACATCATATTTTTATTAATACTTAAACCCCTTAAAACATGACTCACAAAGGAATACAGCTTGGCGTAGTGGCAGATTTTTAGCACAAAAGTTCAATCGAAGAACTTCACTCGAACCTACCACAAAACTGTCATACGAAGCACTGAACCGCCATTTTTTTGTAGGTGCTGATATAAGTAGTTTATTTCTTTGGAGGCTTACCTCTTTTTGCATTTAACAATGGATACTTAAGTTTTTGATTTTTTAAGTATTCATATATTTTGTCTTCAAAGCTTTTAGGTTGCTTAAGATAGCAATAAAAGACAGTGAAGGATGTCAAGTCATTCTCTTCCATAGTCATATTCCATTTATTAGCTCTTGTAATATACTTACTGCCTACTCTGCCTACGACATTATTTATTCTGCCATTTAGTTTTTGATTACCTTCTTTACCATTTGCTGTTAATCCTCCAGCAATTCCAAAATAAATAAACTCATAAAAGTTGTTATTAATTTCATAAACTAAATGTTCCTGAACTTGTCTGTTCGCCTTTAGCTGTGTAAATACGAAATAAATACCATCTACTTCACTTACTTTTTGTGTACTTTTCTTTAACTCGGCAGCAGCAATGTTCTGCTGGCACTTATTAAATATGAAGTTTTGGTGGTTATTTTTTTGTATTAATTCTATTATTTCCGTTTTCATTTTAGATAAATTACTTATAACAAACAGGGCTTTGTACAGGTTGGGAATTAGCATTCCGTCTCCCCATATCCGAAGCCCAATGATTGCAATATTGCTGTTGTTATATTCATAAGCCAAATTTCTAAAAGGTTACTAACTCATTTAATTCATAGAACCCAAATAGGTGCTTCTATCCTTTAAATACTTTGCAGCAGCCTTTGCTGTGCTTTTACATTTATGGGGATACACTATTGTATTTTGATATGCAACTCTCAGCGTTGAGACAGTTATTTCCGTTGGTTGTAAATTGACTAAATAGTTTAAGTAATAATCTTGATGGTTGCCAAAAATGGGTTGCTCGTTTACATAGTATTGATGAAGATAGACTGTTCTTTTTCGTGTTTCATTTAGTTTATTGTTGCTGAAATTTTGAAGTGCTTCGATTTGATAATTTGTAAGATTTATGATATTAACATCAATCGTATTTGTTAGATTTTCTTTATTAGTCTCACTTGAATTGGTAAATGTTTCTTTAGGAGTTTTCTTTCTTAATAATCTTAAGATAAATATCCAGAACAACATACCTAAGAAAGAAGAAAATGACATATAA
>CANGOT010000163.1 GCA_947455425.1 Chitinophagaceae bacterium
ATTGCATTAGAAGATTGTTCGGTTTGCTTTATTCCAAAAGATAAATTCTTTGAGATGATTAAATCAAATCCTAAGTTAAACTTCGAGTTGTTGAAATTACTTTCTAATAATTTAAAACAAGCCGAAGAGCAACTGGTCTCGATGGCACAAAAAAATGTTAGAGAAAGAATGGCCGAAGCTCTTTTATTTTTTAAGGCAACTTATGGTATTAATGAAGCAGACCAATCACTTAATATAAATTTTAGCAGAGAAGAAATAGCTGATTTTGTTGGCACTTCCACCGAAACGGTGATTCGTTTACTGTCGGAGTTTAACCACGATAAAATTGTTACCTTGATTGGAAAAAAAATAGCTATTAGTAATCTTGACAAACTAATTACAACTGCCAATTTGGAACACTAGTACTACAATATGATTTTTATCATATTATGCTCTGTTCACCATCATATATAAACAACACACTCAAAAGTAGCTTTGTAGTTAAAATGAGGCTATGTGTGTTACAGTAAATAAATATCAATCCGTTATCTCAAAATTAGAGAGCGAAGTATATCCCAATATCAATTATTTAATCAATAAAATGATTGATGAAGATGGGCATTTTTTTTCTAATGCCACAAATATTAAGCAACTAAAAACAGAGTTCACCTCTTTAGAAATGTTTGAAAGAAAGATGATATTTCCATCTATCATTTCAACTTTTAATGCTTCGGCTACACATTTTGCACCGAATATATCAGACATTATTACCCTTACAAAATCGAAGGAAGAAAAGATTGTGCAACTACTTTTACTTCTTGAAGACAGCACCAAGCTAATTTCTATTGAAAACAAAAAAACAGATTTCAAGGCCTCCAACGAACTTTTCAACTCCTTTAAGGCAAGTTATTTTCCCATTAAAATGCAATGGAAAATGTTACTGATAAAACTAAGTCCAGAGAATGTAAAATGCAATAATAGAGATGGTAATAGCTGCAAATGCAAGGCAGATATGGTTATAGAAAAACTAGCAGAAAAGGAAATTAATATTTCTTAATGGCAAGTGATCACTCTTGCATTCGAATTTTCTATCATTGGGCTAATAAAAGGAATATTGAGATTTAAGCCACGAAGCACGAATAAAACGCCCATAACAAACATAAAGTAAGGCATTACAGTTTTAACTTTATTTCTTATGGAAATATTAATAAATATTCCAAAATAGGAAACCAAAAACATTAAAGGAATTGTACCAATTCCAAACATCCCCATAAACAAAATCCCCTTGAATATGCTACCACTTGCCAATGCTCCGGCTAAAGCAAAATAAACCATTCCACAAGGTAACATTCCGTTAAATAAACCTATGATATAAGTATTTGCTAAACGCTGTTTCGCTATAAATTTTCCTAAATTTTGCTGCACCCACTGATTGAATCGAGAAATAAATTTTGGCTGAAAAATATTTTTATTAAAGTAAATAATCAGCAAATAAGAAATAATAGTTATTCCTATTAAAATTGAAATTATTTTTTGCAATCCCCCCAAATAGAATGTTCTTCCAATGAGCCCAAACAAAAGGCCTATAATACTGTACGTGCTTATTCTGCCTAAGTTGTAGAGAACAATACCAATATTTTTTCTATGTGATGGAAGCGATTGAATGGGTAATGATATAGCAATGGCACCACACATTCCCACGCAATGAAAACTTCCTGCAAGGCCAATAATAAATGCTGATATGAGTAGTTCTGTCATTTGTTAATGCACAATTATTTCTTTTTCTGAATAGTAACTATTGTTATTAGTTTTATAACTAATTTTTGCTTGATAATTTGCTTTTCGCAATGTAGCTGTAGCAACAGCAAATGAATTGTCAGCAATGTTTTTAAAATTGATATGCCTGTCTTTTACCTCATCGGTTTTGCAGTAAAACCAAATATCACCATTGGTAATACTGCTAGCTAGTTCTTTTGGAAATATCACTTTAATTGAATCATTTTCTTGTATCACACTAATATCACTTATTTTACCAGAAGCTTTTTCCGCATCAATTCTATCTTGATATTTTAGTTCATCTTTATAGTAATCTTTAGTTACCAATTCGTATTTAGTATTCATACTTTTATACACTAAAGTGCCAATTAATAAAGCAAACAAGCAAAAAACAAGCATTAATTTATATCCCCAGTTCATATTTAATTATTTAAAAAATTATTCCGATATTGGTCCTAAGAAATTTGTTTTAACAACTGCAATTTTTTTATTGCCTTCATATAATCCTACATGCAAATGCGTACTTCTTTGTTTAATACTATTTCGTGGAAGTATAATAAAAAATTCACCTGATCCCTGAGCTTCTTTAAGTACTGATACATAAGGTTTACCTATAACATTAACATTCCCATTTTCTTCTTCCAACCTAATGCTTAGAGGTACATCCTTTGTGGTTTTATTCACCGCTTTAATGTTGTATAGATTAGAGATACTGTCTTTACCAACTTCTTGAAACAACATACCTGGCGTTCTCATTACAGTTGCATCGATATCTTTACGAGTAAACAATAAGAAACTTAAAATGCTCAAAACAAACAGGCAAAGAAAAGTATAAAACTTCATTCTGTTGGTGTAGCGAAGTGGCTTGCCTTCTTGTATAGAATTCTCTGAAGCGTATCTGATTAAACCACGTGGCTTGTTCAGCTTGTCCATAATATTATTACAGGCATCAATACAAGCGGTACAGCCAACACATTCCATTTGTACACCATTTCTGATATCAATTCCTGTAGGACAAACTTTAACACATTGATGACAATCTATACAATCTCCTAAAACTTCTGTTTGACCTTTTTTTGCAATACCCCTTGGTTCGCCACGTTTATAATCATATGCTACAATCATGGAATTTTTATCGAGCAATACACTTTGCAATCTTCCATAAGGGCATACCACTGTGCAAGCTTGTTCTCTGAAAAAAGCATACACTGCATAAAAAATTCCACTAAAAATTATTAGTGAGAAAAAGCCTACAGTATGCTCATATACAGGTTCTGTAATAATTTTTTTTAATTCTTTAATACCAATTACATAAGCTAAAAAAAAGTTGGCTATAATGAATGAAAGTAAATAAAACAAGACTTGCTTAAGCGTTACTTTAAAAATTTTCTTATTCGTCCAGGGAGAATTTTTAAGTTGACGCTGAGCTGGAGCATCACCTAAAACCAGGAATTCAACTTTACGAAACATCATCTCCATAAAGTTAGTTTGCGGGCATGCCCAACCACAAAACAACCTACCAAAAGCAGCAGTAAAAAGAATGATAAAGAAAATAAAAGTTATCATTGTTAGGCCAAAAATGAAAAAATCCTGTGGCCAAAACACCTTAGTAAAAATAATAAACCTTCCCTTAGGTATGTTAAATAAAAACAATGGTCTGCCGTCTATTTGAATAAATGGCAAACCAAAAAATAAAGCAAAGTAAAAAATGCTTAAAAAAGTTCTTATGTTGTAAAACTTTCCATGAGGTTTATAGGCATATATCCACTTACGCTTTCCTCGTTCATCAACGGTTGCTAATCTATCTCTAAACTCTTCTGATAGTGGTTCATTAATATGTTCTATATCTGAAATCATTTTATTTTTTTACGTCAACTTTTGAATCTTTTATAGTAGTATCTGTTACAGGTTTATCTTGTTTTGTAGTGTCTGAAACTGCTGCTGCTGCATCTTGGTATAAATCACCCTGTGGCGTTTTTCCAACTGTATTTTTACCATAAATACTCTTAATAAAGCTAGCGAGTTGAGCAATTTTAGTTGGAGAGAAATCCTCTTTCCAGCTTTTCATTCCTTTTTCTGGCCAACCATATTTAATAGTTTTAAAAATATCCTGAATACCTCCTTTATGCAACCAATAATCATCAGTTAAATTAGGACCAGCACCTGGATTGCCATTTATCAAACCATTTGCAGCTTCACCATGGCAAGCAATACAGTTGGCTAAGAAAATTGTTTTCCCTGCAGTAATATCTGCTTCATTATTCAAATACTTTACTGTATTTTCATCAACATTGTTTGCTGCATTTTTCAAATATTCGGCTTTGTCTTTTTCGCCTTGGTCTATCTGAGCTTGCAATTCTTCTTTGCTTGACATACCTGTATGAGAAACATGGTATCTCCATAAATAAATTCCAGCAAAAATGATACAGCAATAAAAGCCATACAACCACCAACGAGGCAAACGATTATCAAGCTCTCTGATACCATCGTAATCGTGTCCTAAATCAATTTGAGCTTCTTCTTTAAGCGGTCTGAAGCTATTGAAATTATCCCACCATTTTTGAAAGCTGGTTTCTTTTGCAACAATCTCTTCGCCTTCTGCAACTGGTGTTAAAGCAATGCTTTCAGCTTTTAACAAAAATCTTAAATTGTAAACCAAAAAGAAAAGTATGGTTACCTCAACTGCAATAGCACTTATTAAACCATAGAAGGATGCTGATTGAAGACCCAGAATGGTGTCATCGGTTGCAACAGCTGCAGCACTTCCATCAGCAGCAAACAAGCTAGTGCTTAACAATGTAAAAGCAATTAATGTAAACATCTTAGTTACATTACTATTCTTTTTTTCATTCTCTTTAAACTTTTTAAGGTGCACTTGTGCTGCACTTAAAACAACATTTGCTAATACCACAATACAAATGGCTAAAGCAACTACTACTCCTAATAAAATTTGTGCAAGCGGGTTGCTAGCATCAGAAACTTTTGGGGGACCTGCGAATAAACTTGCAGGGGCAAACATTAGTATTGCTAGTATTATCTTATATGCTTTATGAATATTAATTCTTTTCATTTTATAATAATTTGAGTTAGTTATTAAGTGGAAGATGATTTATTTCGTCAATCATTTTTTTATCTGCTTTTAATGCCCATAAAGTCATTACAATAAAGAAAACAAAGAAGATAGAAAATGAGCTCAACGCATAAATATCAACTCCAGTTATTTTTTCTAAATAATTTATGAATTTCATTTTTTAAATGTTATTTGTTTGATGAAATTGATTTTACCGAACCCTTTATATCTGTTCCTACTCTTTGCAAATAAGCAATCAATGCAACGATCTCGGCATCTTGTGCAGTTTCTAACTTATCATTTTTCAGGTTGTCTTTTATAAGTTTAGCTTGTTTCATTAAATCTTCATTCGCTACTTTATCATAATCTTTTGGATATGGCACACCAAGCGTTTGCATAGCCCTGATTTTTGCAGGAGTAATAGCTGTATCAATTTTATTATCAAACAACCAGGTATATGGTGGCATAATTGAACCAGGGCTCATGCTTCTTGGATCAAGCATATGATTGTAATGCCAGCTATCTGGATATTTATTTCCTATTCTGGCTAAGTCTGGACCGGTTCTTTTACTTCCCCATTGGAATGGATGATCATAAACAAACTCACCTGCTTTGCTGTATTCACCATAACGTGCAACTTCATCTCTAAATGGACGAATCATTTGTGAATGACATAAGTAGCATCCTTCTCTTATATAAATATCTCTACCTTGTAATTCAAGTGGTGTGTAAGGTTTCACCGAAGCAATGGTTGGGATATTTTCTTTTACAAGAAAAGTTGGAATTAATTCAAGCAAACCACCAATAGCTACAGCAACTAAACTAAATACAAGCATTTGCATGGGTCTTTTTTCTATCCAACGGTGCCAGTATTGTTTTCCGTGAGTTTCAACATCTTTAGAAAGTGGAGCTGCTTCTGCTGCTTCATCAGCAATTAATTTACCAGTAGCAATTGTTTTAACCAAGTTGTAAACCATCATTAAGGCCCCAACTAAATATAATAAACCGCCAATACTTCTGGCAATGTATAATGGAATAATATGTGTTACTGTTTCAAGAAATTGGTATTTAATAGTTCCTTCTTCAGTAAATTGTTTCCACA
>CANGOT010000164.1 GCA_947455425.1 Chitinophagaceae bacterium
ATGATTGGCTTACGATTAGCACCCGCCTTTTTTCAATTATATTGTTGCTTTTTCTTTTTAATCAACTATGTGTTACACTTTCCTCAAGATTCGGGTTTAAGAAAACTTTTTTAGTTACAACTATTGCTATTATTAGCTTTCGCTCACTATTGTATTTTTTTCACAGCTTCCCATTTAATAAAAATAAATTATCCTTATTCGACCCATCAATTTATGCATCCAATTTTATACACCCTTCACTTGGTGATTTAATAATTAATCAATGCTTATTTTTTTGGCTGTTATCTTTCTATAAAAATAATAAACCCATAACCAAGGATTTAACGGATAATAAAATAATTAAGGCAACAATTATTTTAAATTTTTCATTGTTTGTAGTATCAACATTTACTTTTCTTGGTATCATTAAAAGTCTGGTAATAGATTCTAAAATTTCGTTCGATGTAAGTAATTTTTTTAGTCTTAATATATATAGTGCAATAGCATTCACCACAATATCTTTTGTGTGCATCAACTTCTATCAGTTAACTGTATTGCTATTGCAACCATTGCTGCAGCATTATAAAATATTGTCTAATAATTTCAGCTATGAAAAAAGAATTTCGCTTCCTTTAATATGGATTTTGTTTTTCTCTGCAACAACATCTGCCCTTATTGTTACTTATAATAAAATACTTGAACTAGAGCAAAGAGAAAAAATTGCCGAAAAAATTTATTTTCAAAAAGATGCTACCACAGAAAACCTCCTAAACATTGCCACCACTGGTTTTAGTGATATCTTTTTTCAAAGAAATTTTAGCAGATTAAATAATCAAACAACTACAAACTTTATTAAGGATAGTTTAATAGCAGAAAACTTTTCGGGTTATTTAAACAACTACGAAACCAAGATTTATTTATTTAATAAAGATTGTAAACCCATTTACAATAGTGATACATCTACAGTTGATCGATGGAATAAATTCATTGAAACATCGGGACAATCTATTGGGTTAGATGGTTTATTCAGCATCAACACTTCAGATGCTGGTAGCAGTTACATCTACAAAAAAATGGTGTTAGATAAAGATGAACAATTGCTATGTCAGCTATTCATTTTATTGCATCCCAAAAAAAATAAAAGTAAAGGCGTTTTGCCTGAATTATTTAAACAAAATCAGGATGCAGATTTTCAATTAAATTATTCTTATGCCTTATACGATTCTGGAAGATTAATAGAACAAAACGGGAATTACAATTTTCCAATTACAAAGGAACATAGCGATAAAACATTTGTTGTAAATAATGAGAATAGCTCCAGTGTTTTGCAATACCAGCCAACAAAATTTGAGTCAATTGTTGTAGCAAAAAACTCTAGGTCTTTACTAGATTTTGTAACGCTATTTGCTTACTTGTTTTTTACTTTTTTATTGGTCGTAATAATACTTTTTGTAATTGATGCTATTGTTTTACATAGCTTTAATGTAAAGGCTCTGATAGAGCTGTTGAAGTTGAATATTCGCAATCAAATTCGTGCTACAATTATTCTTACCTCTTTTGTTTCGTTTATTATCATTGGCGTTATTACAGTTTTATTTTTTATCAATAAGTTTAATCAGGCAAGTGAAGAAAGACTTATAAAATCTATTAATTTTTCTACGCTGGAAATAGAAAATAATATTATTAAAAATGATACCCTCGATAGTAAGCAAATCGAAAATATTTTGTTAAAAATATCCGAGCAACAGGCACTTGATTTTAATCTTTTTGATGCCACAGGTTCCATCATTGGTACCACACAACCTTATATTTACAATAGAAAATTAGTTGATAGTAAAATGAACCCCATGGCTTATCAACAGATTTATTCCAACAAACAAAACCTGTTTACACAAGAAGAAAAAATTGGTCAACTTTCTTTTCTAAGTTTATATAAATCTATCGTAAACGATAAAGGCAAAATAGTTGCTTGTGTAAATATTCCTTACTTAAATGCTGAAGCCGAATTGAATCAGGAGATTTCTGGATTTATTGCCACTTTAATGAATTTGAATGCATTTATTTTCTTGATTGCCGGTGCTATTGCCTATTTCATTACAAACAGAATTACACGTTCTTTTAAACTAATAAAAGAGAAAATGAAATCTGTGAATTGGCAAATTCATAACGATGAAATTATTTGGAATAGAGATGATGAAATTGGTGCTTTGGTAAATGAATATAATATTATGGTACGAAAGCTTGATGAAACCGCAAAAGCATTTGCACTAAGTCAACGTGAAAAAGCCTGGAAAGAAATGGCTAAACAAGTTGCTCACGAAATTAAAAATCCTTTAACTCCCATGAAATTGAGTATTCAATATTTAAAGAAAAGTATTGATGATAATTCGCCAAAAGTTAAAGAAATTTCTCAACGGGTGGCAGCCACTTTAATTGAACAGATTGATCAACTTGCTACCATAGCTGGCGACTTTTCGCAGTTTGCAAATATTGGAAATGATAAGCCGACAAAAATAGATTTGAATGAAATAATTGCTAATGTTGTTAACCTTTACAGTTCTGATAACTCCGTTGAAATACAATTTGAAAAAGTATCTGAAACTGTTTTTGTTATTGCAGACAAAAATCAATTGATGAGGCTATTTACAAACCTCATTAAAAATGCTATTGAAGCATCTGTAGAAAAAGAGAAAGCAAAAATTCATATTCATCAAACGATAAAAGACAATAAAATTATTACATCAATTAAAGATGAAGGTTGTGGTATTTCGGAAGAATTACAATCAAAAATTTTCACATTCAACTTCACAACAAAAACCTCTGGAACTGGCCTGGGGCTTGCCATTTGCAAAGGCATCGTTGAAAATGCAAATGGAAAAATCTGGTTTGAAACAAATACAAACGGAACCATATTCTTTGTAGAATTGCCTTTGGCATAAATAAAATTGCCTTTGATTAAAATCAAAGGCAATCGATAAAATTATTTTTAATGCCAATTAGTTATTCTTATTTTTCTTAATTTTCTCAAACTCTTTTTGACTAACTAAGGTTCCAATTTTAGCAGTAGGAGCCATGATTAAATTGGTTTCAATTTGTAAATCAATAGCTGTAACTAAAGTATTTGTTTTAGGATAATATGATTCTAAAATGATGCCTGGTAAACTGCTGTCTCCATCGCTGGAATAGGTACATTTAAAATCGGTGAAATACCAAACAATTAATTCTACTTCATTGTTGTCATTAAGTTTAGTGGCTTTACTGCAATTATAGCCCAACACTACTTTTTTCTCTTCAGAAGTATTCCATATTTTTTGTTTATCTGCAACTGGTGTTTTCACTAAATAATTATTATCTTTCCATTCAATTGCCTGAATGTTGAAGCCCGAGGCATAATTACAATAGTTAGCTCCAAGTACAAAACTTTTGCCCAAGGGTTTATTGTTTCTGGATTTTTTTATTCCTTTAATAGTGAACTCATCTTTTTCTTCAAAGCTTTCTACCGTTTGATAATAAGTAATAGAATCACTAATGGTAAATTCATCAATCGAAAATTTCCCTGCCCATTTAGCAACACTATTGGTTTTTAAATACTCCTCTTTCGATCCTTTTATTTTTCCATTTTTATATAAGATGGTTAGCTTGGTTTGTGCCGATATAACATTAGTAAATACAACAAAAATCAACAATAGTTTTAACTTATTCATTTTGAAAATTATTTTAGTTTGTGAAGATATTGATGTGATGAATTTTTGCAAAAAAAAATAATTAATTGTAATTTCAATTGAAAATTGATTCAGTATTTTATATCAACAAATCTTTAGAATAGCTTTATTAATGGAAGGTACATCTGATAAATAAAAAAATTAACGAGAAATTTTGTTAAGAAAAAACCGAAGAAAGATCTTAGCAAACACTTGTTTACGAGGAAGCTTGGGGCGAAAGCGAATTAAAAAGAATAATTAGTTAATTGTGATTTAAAGAAGTTGATAAATTGTTTTGACCAAGCAAAGACCTGTACCTTGCTAATTTGCTAGATTAAGCTATTGTTTTAGATCCCCAATCGTTTTTACATCCAGAAAAAATGCTAATGTGCCGTAATGAACTTGTTTCTCATGCTAGCTAATTTAGATCTGAAAATATATTTTGTAGTTGTTGAATAAAACAGCTTAAAATCTTTTGCATTGGGGTGGTCGGGATAAACACAATAATAACTTGTAAAATCTTTGATTTTATCTGGATTTCTCCAAAAAAGAACAAAACTATAATTGTAATTACCAAACACTCCGGGAAAAATTTGAGTAAAAGGTCCCTCCATCGCTGGATAATTTTCCCAGCCTGCCTCAGTAATTGCTGGAATTTTTTTATGTTGTTGTGCAAATTCAGTAACGAATTTATTATGAGAGATAGAATGTTGCACTAAAGATTCAAAAGTATTGGAAGCTAAAAAACTGTTTTTCATGTACAGGTCATAACCAACAATATCAACACAGTCGTCTCCCGGGTACTCATTAATAATATTCATTGTCTCTTCATTTTTATGATAACCCAAACAATTGTCATTTAAGGAGAATACATATAAAATGTTGTGGACCTGCTTTACCTGAGTGAAATAGTACTCTACATATTTCCATAATATTTTATAGTTATTATGACTGCATTTGCCACTATTAAAAAAATTCCACCAAAAACAATTGTTCATATTAGCCTCATGAAATGGGCGAAAGAGGATTGGTATTAGTTGGTTATTTTCATCTTTGAGAGATAGAAAAAAATCAGCAAGAATATCGAGGTATTTATTGAATTCAAGATTTGATTGGCTACCTTGTTCAAGAATTTTACAAACAACAGTACCATCGCCATTATCCCAACTATTACCACCCGTTATGGGATTATTAGCATGCCAACTAAAATAATTTATGCCCCCCATGGTATTTACTTGTTTTATCCATTTTTTTAAATCATCTATTATAACACCATTAATGACGTAATTAACAGCTGGATTTTTAATTTTGTTTTCTATCTGTCCTAAATCCCATCCAAAAACACCTGGGTAATCGCCACAAGTATTGTATATATCAGAAACATATTTTTGGGGATTGTAACCATTATATCGCCAACCATTGCCATAAGCCAAATCATCCTGATGCCCTATGATTGTATATTTATTTTGAATCGATTTTAGAAACCGATATAGCTTTATTGTATTAGGGGTCGCTTGGTCATCTGCCGTTTCAGAAAATTGGCGTGAGTTATTTTTAGTTTTTGAACTTTGTGGTAAAATGCACATTAACAAAATAAATGCAAAGTAAACCTGCTTTGAATATGCATCTCTAGGGAATATTGGCATATCAAGGTATTTTAGTGATTATACTTGAACGACTCGGATTTTTATTTGTGTTGATTATTTAAATCAACTATGAAATTGTTTCACTCTTCAGTTTTATATAAAACTTTAGAAGTAAATTTTGAAAAAAATGACACGTATTTTTTTTGTTTTATTTACAACATTTTTCTCTAACTTGTTATTAAATACAATACGATTAAATGTTTGGCATCTAAATTATTATTCTGAAGCTCAGAGTACCAAAATAAACCCAATAAATCATTAAAATTTCAGTATAAAGTTTAAATTTTTCAGTAAAATGACTTAAATTATAGATTAGTTTTTGAATTTTTAATTAGGGAGTTTTATACCATGAATAACATTTCAGCACTTAAACTTTTCATCAATGGTATCATCGTATCATTTATGCTACGAAAAATAGCATGAATAAATATAATACTTGATATATGTAATGTGTACTTCTTATTGTAAGTGTTATTGATTAGTTTTTTCTTACCAGGTATCTCAAAAAATCTTTCTCCTAATCCAGCTTGCCTATTATTTTCCCAATAAATTGTTCTTGAATATCTATTCTTGCATTGGAAG
>CANGOT010000165.1 GCA_947455425.1 Chitinophagaceae bacterium
CTGTACAATTCTGTTTTTGGGGTGCCGTTTTCATTTAAAAAACTCTTCGATGATTCTATAAAATGCATATGTGACTCAGTTGAACAATAGTTTTTAATAAGCTGATTTGCTTCTTGAATTTTATTCCATACACTCCATCGCTTCTCACTTGGAGAAATCTCGCACCAGTAAATTGGTGTTTCAGGAAAAAGCAATCGAATTTTTTGTGTTATATATTTTACAAGTTGTAAATCTTGCTCTGGTGTTTTATCTAAATTACTACCAGTAATATCGTTTCCAACATAAAGTACAATACCTTTTAATTGATTTTGATTAGAGATTAATCGATCTATGTAATAAGCAACATCGCTTAATTTGCTCCCCCCAAATCCATGATTGATAACATTTTTTTGTTGTATATCTTCTTTTAAATTCGTCCATAGTCTTATATATGAACTACCGATAAACAAATAGGAATTATCTGCAGCTTTATTAATAGCATCTCTTTTTTCGATGCCTTTTATATCATCTTCCCATTTTAGAACTTCTGGTTTACCAGGTGCATGAATAGCCAAACGAGTAAATAACCATTGAACAATATCCTGTAATGCACTATCTTGTTTTAATTTATTGTTATCTAGGGTATGACCGGTATTTGCAAATGGTCTGTAACCTGTAGGAATACCCAATGATAAGGCTCTGTGATACATAATCAAAGCACCATATTTAAATCCATGATAATCGTATGAGGAATCGAAAGGAACTGTCTTATCTACATTACCTGCCACATTAAATAATGGTACATCTCCTTTATTCATCCATTTATAATCAATCATTGCTCCCCAGCAATTTACTACCCCACTTACTTTACTTGAATAACCTGCATTTCCACTAGATCCTTCTAAGGTACCCATTTCATTGACGTTGATAAAATCTGGCACTTCGGTTTGATCTAAATATGCTAAGTGCATTGCCGTTTTAGAACCAGCGGAACTTCCCATAATAAATATCTGAGAAGTGTCAATACCATATGTATCAGCATTTTTTCTAAAAAATCGTACAGCAGCTTTTGCATCTTGAACTGCTCGATACATTGCTTGAAAATAATTGATATTATCCTTAGGTTTTTCAATACCCAATCTATAATCTATTGTAGCACTAACATAACCCCTCTTTGCCAGGCCCATACAAATTAAAGAACTGAATGAGCCGGTTTTGGTATTATTCTGAAATCCCCCACCATGAATAAAAATCATCAAAGGCCTTTTCTTTATTGAATCATTAGAAGGTACAAAAACATCTAAAAGCAACTTCTCTTTTATACCTTTAATGTTCATTGCTTCTCCATATTGAATATTCAGTATGCTATCAATGTTATCGAAAACAATTTCTTTAAATCTCTTCTTTGATTGCGAAAAAGAAAAATTGCTAGTCGCTACTAATATCATCAACAAAAGAGATGTTCTTGCAATATTTTTTATTTTCAATTTCATTTTAGTTGTTTAATTTATTTCGCATAATTCCCAATTCCAATCCACGTAACTCTGCTAATCCTCTCAATCGGCCAATGGCACTATATCCTGGATTCGTTTTCTTTTTTAAATCATCCAACATCTGATGTCCATGATCGGGACGCATTGGTATGTTAACTTTCCTTTGCTGCATTACTTCTACAATTTCATTTACCACAGCATACATATCTACATCGCCTTCTAAATGATTATCCTCATAAAAATCACCAAATTCATTTCTTTTAGTGCTTCGCAGATGAATGAAGTTAATTCTATCACCAAACTGTTTCACCATAGCAGGTAAGTCATTATCTGGTCTTACTCCAAATGAGCCTGTACAAAAACATAATCCATTATTTAAAGATGGAATCGCTTCAATCAAAGCCTGAATATCTTTTGCAGTGCTTACTAAACGTGGCAATCCTAAAATGGGATAAGGTGGATCATCTGGATGAATTACCATTTTCACTCCAGCAGCATCTGCTACAGGAATAACTTCTTTTAAGAAGTGAATTAAATGGCTTCGCAATTTTTCTGCATCAATCCCTTCATATTTATCTAATGCTTGTTGAAATTGCTCTACTGTAAAACTTTCTTCACTACCTGGCAATCCTTTTATAATGTTTTGTTCTAGCAATAGCTTATCAGCATCACTCATTCCATCAAACCTTGCTTTAGCTCTGGCAATTTGTTCTAAGGTATAATCTTTTTCTGCTCCTTTTCTTTTTAAAATAAATAAATCAAAAGCAACGAAAGCAGCATTTTCAAACAACAAAGCAAGCGAACCATCTGGTTGAGGATAAGCCAAATCGGTTCTAGTCCAATCCATCACTGGCATAAAATTGTAGGTAACAATTTTTACTCCACAAAAACTTAAATTTTTTATAGATTGCTTATAATTTTCTATACACTCAACATAGTTGCCACTTTGTGTTTTAATGTTTTCGTGAACAGGTATACTTTCCACCACATCCCATGTTAGGCCAGCACTTTCAACCTCGGCTATGCGTTTTTTAATTTCATCAACAGTCCAAACTTGTCCATTAGGAATATGATGCAAAGCTGTCACCACACCTGTGCAACCAGCTTGTCTAATATCCCAAAGACTTACTGGGTCATTAGGACCATACCATCTCATTGTTTGAATCATTTTATTCATATACTCACTAATCATATTAAATTTTGTTATACACCACTAGAGGCAGTAAACCCACCATCAATAGCGATTTCGGTACCTGTTACAAAATTTGAAGCATCACTTAATAAATAAATTAAAGCATTGGCAAGTTCATCTGGATGACCAAAACGTTTAAAAGGTGTTTGTTTAATAATGGTATTACCTCTTTCAGTTAAACTTCCATCTTCTTTGGTTAACAAAGTGCGATTTTGTTCAGTTAAGAAAAAACCAGGCATTATAGAATTAACTCTAATACTATCGCCAAAACGATTGGCAACTTCAACAGCAAACCATTTTGTAAAACAATCAATAGCAGCTTTGCCCATACTATAACCTAGTACTTTCGTTAATGCTTTTTTTGAACTAACAGAAGATATATTTACGATACTTCCCTTACCTGTTTTGGCAATTTCTTTTCCAAAAACCTGTGTGGGAATTAATGTGCCCCACAAATTCAGTTCCATTGCTTTTTTCATTCCTTCAATGCTAAAAGAAAAAATATCATCAATAGTTTGAACAACACTTTCTGGTACGTTGCCACCTGCTGCATTAACAAGTCCATCTATCTTTCCATAATTATCAAGAATGATTTTACAAGCTATCTTTAAAGATCCTTCATCTAACACATCAGCTTTAACAAACAATGCTTTGCCGCCACTAGAAACAATATCATTCACTCTTTCGGTTGCTTTAGCTTCATTTCTTCCAAGAATAATAACAATAGCACCAGCATCTGCCAAAGCAGTTACAAATGATTTGCCCAAAACACCTGTACCACCAGTAACAATAATGACTTTGTCTTTCAATAAAAATTTATCTAAAAAATTTTGATAACTCATCTAATTTGTAATTTCTATTTTTTTTCTTAATCTGATATCTTCACTTGAACTTCCAATTAAAATTTCAAATGTTCCGGGCTCAACAATCCATTTCATTTTCTTGTCCAATAGTTTTAAATCATCGGGCTTAATGGTAAATTCAACCGTCTTTTTTTCACCAACGTTCAAAGCAATTCTTTCAAAGCCTCTTAACTGTGTTTCATACACCGTAACACTGCTCACTTCATCTTTAATATAAAGCTGAACCACTTCTTCTCCTTTATATTTTCCAATATTTTCTACATTAACTTTTACAGTAATATTCTGTTTTGATGATAGTTTATCGGACATTACTAAATTAGAATATTTGAATTGCGTATAACTTAAACCATAACCAAAAGGATATAATGCACCGTATACATTGGTTTTGCCAAAACCATTTGGTCCATCTCCTGGCTGACCTGCGTGAGAACCTGGTTTGAAAGGGAAGTTATATTCAATTTGTCCAACCGATTTAGGAAAAGTAACCGATAATTTTCCACCCGGGTTATAGTCACCAAAAATGCTTTCAGCAATGGCTGTACCTCCATCTAAGCCTGGAAACCAGGCCTCGATGATGGCAGGAATGTATTTATTTGCCCAATTAATTGTTAAGGGTCTGCCATTAATTAAAACCAACACAATCGGTTTATTTGTGGCATACAAAGCTTGTAATAATTGTAATTGTTTACCCGGCAAATCAAGACTAGTTCTGCTTCTGCTTTCACCCACCAAAGTTTCCTCCTCACCAAGTACTGCAATAATTACATCAGATTCTTTGGCTTTGGCAATAGCCTCATTAATGTCGTTGGATTCTTTATCAGTTAATGGTTGTGGGAATAATTCACTCTCAGGAAAGTTTGCATCAACTGTTTCGCATCCTTTAGCATACATTACATTGACATCATTTCCAACATAATTTTCAATACCTTTTAATACAGAAATTACTTTCACATTATTGGGTCCATAACGACTCATAGAATGTAGAACATCAGCAGCCAAGGGACCAGTTACAAGAATTTTTTTTGTTTGAGTTTTATTTAACGGAAGTAATTGCTTGTCATTTTTTAACAACACCAAACATTCTTGCGATGCTTTCTTAGCAATGCTTTTAGATTCGTCATTGTTCACAATTCTGTCAGCAACTTCTGGATGATTGTTGATAGGATGATCGAATAAACCTAAATTGAATTTAACCCTTAGCACATCAGCAACACGTTCGTCTAAAGTCTTTAAACTAATTGATTTTTCTTTAAATAGTTCTCTTAAAGGAAGAATGTAATTATCTGGAGCATCAAAATTTGTTCTAACGTTCAAACCCGCTTCAAATGCTTGTTTTACGGCATCTTTTTTACTATCTGCAACGTGATGTTTATTAAAAATAAATTCAACAGCATCGCTATCTGAAACCACATAACCAGTAAAGCCATATTCTTTTCTTAACAGCTCCATCAAAAAATAATAGCTAGCGGTAATTGGTATGCCATCCCAATCATTATAGCTACTCATTACACCTAAAGGATGAGCTTCTTGTATGACTCTTCTAAAAGGATATAAGTACATTTGATGCAATTCTCTTGGAGCAACGTGTGGATCTGTTCTTGCATTACCATCTCGCCCTCCTTTTGGAACACTATACACAGCAAAGTGTTTTAAAGTGGCTGCAACATTTTGCTCTTGCACACCTAATACCATTTGCTTACCTAGTTCTGCTGTTAAAAAGGGTTCCTCACTATAACACTCTACAACCCTTCCCCAGCGTGGGTCACGAGCTAAATCTAAAATAGGAACATAGACATTAGTATAACCCAAAGCCTTTGCTTCTCTGCCAATTACATCTCCATTTTGTTTAATCAGATTTTTATCCCAGGTACAACCCATTGCAATTGGTGCAGGAAACAAAGTAGCTCTATCGTGAGCTAATCCATGAACACCTTCATTTGTAAAATCTACAGGAATGCCTAACCGTGTATTTTCAATAAACCATTTTTGAACAGTATTTATCGAAGCAGTATGTTTACTATATGGATATGAAAGTGATGTGCTGGTTTGCTTACGAAACGTAGTATTGTTAAGATGTTCATCAATATTTGCAATACCATCTTTCCATATTTTTGTTTTCCAGGAATCATTGGGTAATGAATCTTTTAATACCCTGCCATACCCATACAAAGTCGCTAATTGTGCAGTTTTTTCATCTACATTCATCTGTAATAGCAAATCCTTTATTCTAGCATCAATTGGTTGTTTGGGATCTTCAAAAATATCCTTCTTACCATTTTTATTAAAGTCAATATAATCGTTATGATAAATATTTAACTGAGCAATAACAGGTAAACTGCTTGCTAACAATGCAAGGGATA
>CANGOT010000166.1 GCA_947455425.1 Chitinophagaceae bacterium
CCCCTAACATATATATTTTCTCCAGAAGATAGTTGTAGTTTAACCTCTTGGAAAAAACTTTCCAGCGTAACTAAAACATCAACTTTGGGTATGCCAGTTTTATCGGCAATTACATTTACAATGTCGGCTTTTCTCATAGCGATTTTTTAAAATTCAGAATTTTTGTGGATTGCTAAGATAGGAAAAACACTATACAAATAACTTATTTTTTATATAGATGGATTTTTTATTTTTTTCCCTTAATTTTATTTTTTGTTAAACATATGATAAATAAACTATTAACTTCAATCTGCTTTTTTTTAATCTTTTCTGCAAACGCACAAAATTTACGAAATGAGAAATTTGGCTCAGTTAAGATAGAAGATTTCTCTCCAAAATCTCCCATTCTAAAAGATGATGATGCTGCAGTTATTCTTAGTGATGTTGGGCTGTCAGAGTTTATTGGAAACAATAACGGTAGTTTCACAATTGTTTTTAAACAGCACAAGAAAATACTAATAAAAAAGAAAACTGCCTTTGATGAAGCAAGTTTTAAAATTAAATTATACCAAGGGAATTATGAAACAGAAGAAAAATTAGAAGATGTTCAAGCAGCAACTTACAATTTAGAAAACGGCAATATTATTACTAGCAAACTTAATAAGGATAACGTTATAAAGGAAAAATACAACAGGCTTTATAGCTTAAGAAAATTCACTTTACCAGATGTCAAAGAAGGTTGTATAATAGAATACAGCTATACATTGAAATCTCAATTTGATACCCACCTCAGATCTTGGGATTTTCAAGATGATTATCCAACTCTTTGGAGTGAATATCAAGTTACAATACCTCCAATGTACAATTATTTCGTTGTAAAGAAAGGTGACTATAAAGACCTTCTTTGTGTTGATAGTCGTAAAAATATCTTCAAGTCATATTCAATTCTATTTCCTGGAGAAAATACTTACTCATCAGCCTCTGTTGGAACATTTAGTGGTAACGCAAAATGGGCATTATGGGCTATGAAAGATGTTCCAAAATATAAAAAAGAAATCTTTCTTGCAAATCATATTGATTACAAAACATCTTTTGAATTTCAATTACAATCAATTAAATATTCTGAAACAATTCTACGCCAAAGAATAAAATCATGGTACCAAACAGCAAGCGATTTATTGAAATCTGAGTCATTCGGACAAATTCTAGATAAAGAAAAAAATGGGTGGATTGAAAAAGAAGTATCAAACTTAACGGGAAAACTTGAAGGAATTGAATGTGCAAAACAAATTTTCACCTTTGTTAGAGACAACTTTGATTGTATTAACCATGATGCAAATAGGCTATCTGATGAACCCAAAAAAATATTTAAAGCAAAAAAAGGAAATGTAGCAGATATTAATTTATTACTTACAGCTATGCTTTATCAAAAAGGTTTCATTGCAAGTCCTGTATTATTAAGCACGAGAGGAAATGGAAAAGCGAGTGAAATTAGTGCAATTTTGGAAGAATATGACTATGTAATATGTCAACTAAAAATAGATAGTGCCACTTATTTTTTGGATGCATCTAAAAGCAAGAATGGCTTTGACAAATTGCCTTCTTTTTGTTATAACGGTTATGGAAGAATGATAGCCGAAACCCCTTATTTAGTTGACCTCTCAGCAAACAAACTTATAGAAAACAAAACTACAGTTGTGTTTATGATTAATGGTGAAAATAAAAAAAGTGAGGCTTCCTTTGAATCGAAACTAGGCTACATAGAATCTCAAGATCTGAGAGATAAATTAATAACTAAATCAAATGCAGATTATCTAAAAGAAGTCAGCAAAGATTATCCTATGGATGTAAAAATTGAAAACCTTGAAATTGAAAATAAAAATAATCTGGACGAATCAATTAATTTAAAGTATGACTTCAAATTTAACTTTACCGATGATGATATCATTTACTTCAACCCTTTACTAGCAGAGGCTACAAAAGAAAATATGTTCAAGGCGGAAAAACGCAAATTTCCAGTGGAACTCCCATTTTTATTTAACGAAACATATATTCTAGATATGGAAATTCCAACTGGCTATAAAGTAGATGAGATGCCAAAAAGCGTTCGATCGAAGTTTAACGAAACCGAAGGATTATTTGAGTACATCATAGCCAATAAAGATGGACATATTCAATTACGTTGCAAGTTTCAATTAAATAAAGCTAATTACGATGCAGATGATTACGATTCATTGAGAGACTTTTTTGGTTTATTCGTAAAAAAACAATCAGAACAAATTGTTTTCAAGAAAATAAAATAATGTATCATGCGACTACCAAATCTAATTGCTTTCATTTTAATAGTATCAACTTCTTTTGGGCAGGAATATGCGGCAAATTTAATACCCGACTCCTTAAAACAAAATGCTAACGCTGTATTGCGTTTTGAGGAGCTAAATGTTAAAATTAAAGATATTGATAAAGCAATTGTAAAACATAAATATGTCATTACCGTTTTAAATGAAACTGGTGATAAATACGCCACATACTTTAATCACTACGACAAACTAATTAGTCTTAGTGATATTAGTGCTAATTTATTTGATGCAAATGGAATAAAGATAAAATCCGCAAAGCGAAAAGAAATCTATGATGTAAGTGATGATGGGGATGCTTTTTTAACTGATAATAGAGTAAAAGCTTTTTCTTTTCATCATAAAGCATATCCTTACACCATTGAGTTTGAAGATGAACAAACTTACGATGGCATTTATTATCTTCCATCTTGGTCGCCCGTTCGAGATGATAAATTTGCTGTTCAGCAAAGTAATTTATTGGTTGAGACACCTATTGATTACGGACTAAGATATAAACAACTAAATATTTCAAAAGAACCCATTATCTCAAACGAAAAGAAAATAAAATATAGTTGGAACTTACAAAATTACAAAGCAGTTGAAGAAGAAGTATTTATGCCTAAATGGAGTGATGTTACGCCAACTGTTTTTATTGCTCCAACTAAATTTTCCATAGAAGGTTATAAAGGTGAAATGCAAGACTGGAAAGGGTTTGGAAACTTTAGCCTTAATCTTAATCAAAAGAGAAGTGAGCTACCTGATGTTATTAAACAAAAAGTTCATCAACTAACCGACAACTTAAACAGTGCCGAAGAAAAAATAAATATTCTGTATGACTATCTTCAAAAAAACACTCGTTATATTAGTATTCAACTAGGTATTGGGGGTTGGCAACCATTGCCTGCAAGTTTTGTGGCAGAAAAAAAATATGGCGATTGTAAAGCTTTAAGTAACTTTATGGTAAGCCTATTAAAAGAGGCAAACATTGCATCATTTTTTACAATTATAAACTCGGGCGAATTTGAAACGCAAGGTTTAGATATTAATTTTCCTATGGTTAAATTTAACCATATTGTAACCTGTGTTCCAATGAATAAAGATACATTATGGCTTGAGTGTACTAGCCAAACTGCAAGTCCTGGTTACATGGGAACTTTTACAGGAAACAGAAAAGCTATTGCTATTACAGATAGTGGAGGGGTTGTAGTATCAACACCAAAATTCATTGCAAATCAAAATAAAGAGATTAGAAAAATAAACGCTACCATCGATGATAAGGGGAATTTGAATTTGGCCAGCAATTGTATTTTATCAGGAATTAAACAAGAGTTTGCCCATTCGCTACTACATGATGCTACTGAAGAGCAAAGAATAAGGTATTTAAATAAATATTTAAAATTGCCAACATATACAGTAAATAATTATAATTTTAAAGAAACTAAAGGTCGAGTTCCAACAATCGTTGAAACCCTTGATATTACAGCTCCATCATATGCTTCTATCTCAGGCAAAAGAATGTTTGTTGTGCCTAATTTACTCAGCAAACAAAGTAAATTAGATAGTGATAAAACAAGGCTTTTTGATATTGTTTATCGAACCGCATTTATAGATATTGATAGTATCGAAATAAAGATTCCATTAGGATACAATATTGAGATGATTCCTAAAAATGTTGATATCACTAACAAATTTGGAAAATATAAAATAAATTATACTTTTCTTAATGGAATAATAAAGGTCTATCGTTACTACGAACAAAGTACTGACAAATTCCCTGCAAGTGATTACAAAGAATTATTAAAATTTTATGATGAAATGTATAAAGCAGATAGAGCCAAAATGGTTTTAGTAAAACAAGAATAGATTCTAGATTCCAACTGTGTATATCAAAAAAGGAGTCGTGTTGAAACACGACTCAGTCAAATTATACATAATCTTGTATGAGAACACCCATACAATGATAGCGTACAGATGCGATTGTAGTGTATTTTAACAACTTCCTTTTATTGAAACCAATTGTCTAATAAGTGAACACTCTCTTTCTATGATTAAGGTTTTCTCAATTAATCATTTTTTTAAATAAAAAAGTTGATTAATTATAGCACTTATCAACAATTTACTATATTTTTTCTTTAATATCTTACATTGATTCCTATCTATTACTTTTGCGGCAAACTATAAATAATGCAAAGAGATACGCTGGTTTTTGATTTAATAAACAAAGAACTCGAAAGACAAAGAAGGGGGATAGAATTAATAGCTTCAGAAAACTTTACATCACTGCAAGTGATGCAAGCGATGGGTGGTGTAATGACTAATAAATATGCTGAAGGTTACCCAGGAAGAAGATACTATGGCGGTTGTGAAATTGTTGACCAAACCGAACAACTTGCAATTGACAGATTAAAACAAATTTTTAATATAGAGTACGCCAATGTGCAACCACATAGTGGAGCTCAGTCCAATGCAGCATTATTACTGGCAATTTTACAACCTGGTGATGCCATACTTGGCTTAGATCTCAGTATGGGTGGACATTTAACGCATGGCAGCCCAGTTAACTTTAGCGGCAAACTATATCAGCCCAATTTTTATACGGTAAACCGAGAAACCGGTTTAATTGATTATGAAGAGTTGGAAGCAAAGGCAAGAAGCTGCAAACCAAAAGTGATTATTTGTGGTGCAAGTGCATATAGTCGAGATATCGATTACAAAAGAATTAGAAATGTAGCCAATGAAGTTGGAGCATTTGTTTGGGCAGATATTGCCCACCCTGCTGGACTTATTGCAAAAGGCTTATTGAGTAGTCCTTTTGAGCATTGTCATTTTGTAACATCTACAACTCATAAAACATTAAGAGGCCCTCGTGGTGGTGTAATTATGATGGGCAAAGATTTTGAAAACCCCTTTGGATTAAAAGATGTAAAAGGCAATATAAGATTGATGAGTAATTTGATTGATATGGCTGTATTTCCGGGAACTCAGGGTGGTCCGCTTGAGCATGTAATTGCAGCAAAAGCAATTGCATTTGGCGAAATACTAACTGATGAGTTTACTGTTTATGTGAATCAAGTTAAAGCAAACGCACAAGCAATGGCTGCTGAATTTGTAAAACGAAACTATAATATTATTAGTGGAGGAACCGATAATCATTTAATGTTAATTGATTTAAGAAATAAGAACATTAGTGGTAAAAAAGCAGAAAATGTTTTGGGTGAAGCAGATATTACAGCAAATAAAAATATGGTTCCATACGATGATAAAAGTGCATTTGTAACTAGTGGTATTCGCTTTGGTGTTGCAGCAATTACTACTCGTGGAATGAAAGAAAATGATATGGAGTTTGTTGTTGATAAAATTGATACAGCCCTTATACATGCTGATGATGCAAATAAATTGGCTTCTTTAAAAACAGAAGTGAATGAGTTTATGAAACAGTTTATTTTATATCCAGAACTTTAATAACTTTCGTGATTAGTAATTAATTATTAGCTTAAAACAACTTTAATAATTAACAACTATCATCAATCACTAACAACTATAAAAATGATTCAACGTAAACAA
>CANGOT010000167.1 GCA_947455425.1 Chitinophagaceae bacterium
ATATTCAATGCAGCACCTTCTTTAAACCACTCAATTTGTTGTTGGTTGTAAGTATGGTTTACAGTAATATTTTCGCTAGAACCATCTTTATGGTTCAATACCAATGTTAATGGTGTGTTAGGAGCAAATGATGTTAAGCCAACAATATCAATACTATCATCTTCCTGTATTTTATCGTAGTCTGCTTTATCGGCAAATGTTAATGCCAACATACCTTGTTTTTTAAGGTTGGTTTCGTGAATACGAGCAAATGATTTAGTTAATACAGCACGAACACCTAAGAAACGTGGCTCCATAGCTGCGTGTTCACGAGAAGAACCTTCGCCATAGTTTTCATCACCCACTACAATACTACCAATACCAGCAGCTTTATAAGCACGTTGTGTGGCAGGTACAGCACCATATTCGCCAGTTAATTGGTTTTTAATATTATCTGTTTTTTCGTTAAAGAAATTAACAGCACCAATTAACATATTGTTAGAGATATTATCTAAATGTCCACGGAATTTTAACCAAGGACCCGCCATAGAAATATGGTCGGTAGTACATTTTCCTTTTGCTTTAATCAAAAGTTTTAAACCTTTCAAATCAGTTCCTTCCCAAGCTGCAAATGGAGCTAATAATTGAAGACGTTTGCTATCATCGGCAACTGCTACACTAACACCGCTGCCATCTTCAACAGGTGCCTGATAACCTGCATCCTCAACAGCAAAACCATTCTTTGGTAATTCGTCGCCAGTTGGTGGATCAAGTTTTACTTGCTCGCCTTTATCGTTAGTTAAGGTATCTGTAATTGGATTGAAAGATAAATCACCTGCTATAGCAATAGCAGCTACGATTTCTGGAGAAGCAACGAATGCATAAGTATTAGGGTTGCCATCGGCACGTTTAGCAAAGTTTCTGTTAAAGCTATGAACGATGGTATTTTTCTCTTTTTTCTCAGCACCCATTCTATCCCACATACCAATACAAGGGCCACAAGCGTTGGTGAAGATCGTTGCATTTAAATCGGTAAAAGTTCCAATTAAGCCATCTCTATCAGCAGTAAAACGTACTTGCTCAGAACCTGGATTGATACCAAATTCTGCTTTAGTAACCAAGCCTTTTGCCACAGCTTGTTTAGCAATAGAAGCAGCACGACTTAAATCTTCGTAAGAAGAGTTGGTACAGCTACCAATTAAACCCCACTCAACTTTATTTGGCCAGCCTTCAGCAGCTGCCACTTCTTTCATTTTAGAAATCGGTGTAGCTAAATCTGGAGTGAAAGGACCATTTAAGTGTGGTTCTAATTCGCTTAAGTTTATTTCAATTACTTCATCAAAATATTGAGCAGGATTAGCATAACAATCAGCATCAGCAGTAAGGTAAGATGCAATACCATCAGCTAATTCAGCAACATCTGCACGTCCTGTAGCTTTTAAGTATCTGCTCATACTTTCATCATATCCAAAAGTAGAAGTAGTAGCACCGATTTCTGCACCCATATTACAAATGGTACCTTTACCAGTGCAACTCATAGATGCGGCACCTTCGCCAAAATATTCAACAATAGCACCAGTACCACCTTTTACAGTTAAGATACCAGCGACTTTTAAGATAACATCTTTAGGTGCAGCCCAACCATTTAATTTACCAGTTAGTTTAACTCCAATTAGTTTAGGCCACTTTAGTTCCCAAGGTAAGCCAGCCATTACATCACAAGCATCTGCACCACCTACACCAATAGCAATCATACCTAAACCACCAGCATTCACAGTGTGAGAGTCAGTACCAATCATCATTCCACCAGGAAAAGCATAATTTTCTAAAACCACCTGGTGAATAATACCAGCACCTGGTTTCCAGAAACCAATACCATATTTATTACTTACAGAAGCTAAGAAATCATACACTTCTTTACTTTCTGTATTGGCTACTGCAAGGTCGGTTTTAGCACCTACTTTTGCAGTAATTAAGTGGTCGCAATGCACAGTACTTGGTACTGCTACTTTCGGACGACCCGCTTGCATAAACTGCAATAAAGCCATTTGAGCAGTAGCATCTTGCATAGCTACTCTATCTGGTGCAAAATCCACATAACTTTTACCGCGACCAAAGTTTTCTAACTTCATATCGCTGTGTAAGTGTGCAAATAAAATTTTCTCTGATAATGTTAAAGAACGACCAAGAGTTGTTCTTGCAGCATCAACTTTTGCAGGCATTTCTGCATACAATTTTTTAATCATTTCAATGTCGAAAGCCATAGTGATTTACGATTTATTAATTTAAGAATTATGATTTAATTTGTAGGGAGCCCATTTTTCAATTGCCGCGAAATTAAAGCAATCCACTTGCTAACAAAGCGTTTTTTCTTCTAAATAAAAAAGAAACCTACAATTATATGCTTTTCGCCATTTATTTTAATGCTACCACTTTAAATTCCAGGTAACGGATGGGATAATAGGGAACAAAGACACTTGCTTGGCTTGTATTTTTAAATCACCACCAGCAAGACTACCCGTTTGGTCGAAATAAATAAAGTATGGATTTTGTCTGCTGTAAACATTATAAATACTAAATACCCAATTGCTGGTGTATTTACTTTTTTTGTCAGGAGTAGGCGTGTAAGTCGCTGCAAGATCTAAACGATGATAAGCAGGCAACCTGTAAGCATTGATGTTGCTATATTCTTGCGTTAAAACACCATTTGCAAAATAATATTTTTCTGGTAGGGTAGTGGCATTGCCAGATGCATAAACAAATACGCCTCCCAGTTTCCATTTTTTATTGAGCTGATAAGTTCCGGTGATACTTAAATCATGGCGTCTGTCGAATTTAGCAGGATAGGTATTGCCGCTGTTTAGGTCTGGGAATTTACGATTTGTCCAGCTTAGAGTGTAACCAATCCATCCTGTAAACTTACCCTTTACTTTGTTTACAAGAAACTCGGCACCATAACTCCATCCCTTACCAAAAACAAAATCATCTTGAGGGTCTTTTAATGTATTGGGGGTATATCCTTCTCTAAACTCGATTTGATGATCCATTGTTTTGTAATAAACCTCAACAGAAGTTTCAAACATTCCCTTGTTAAAGTTTCTGAAATATCCTGCAGCATATTGCCAGCATATCTGTGGCTGTACTACAGATGTACTAGGTACCCATAAATCAGTAGGAAGTGTATTACCATTATTACTAACCAAATGAATGTATTGCAGATTGCGTGTTACAGCAGCTTTAAAAGATTCATTGTCATTAAGTGCATATCTAAATGTAGCTCTTGGTTCCAAGCCACCATAGGCTTTTACTGTTTTGCCCCTACCATAAATAATGCTGTCTATTTTATTGCCACTGGCATCTTTTATATAAGCAGTATAGCTACCTATTTGCTGGAATATACTATATCTAAGACCATAATTAATTTTAATTTTTTTACTCACTTCCCAATCATCTTGCACATACAATGCATACTCGTTCGCATATTTTGTTTTGGCATTTTCTGGAGCAAACACAATGCTATCCTGATTGCCACTAATGCTGCTTGGAAAGAAGGTATGATAAGTAAATGCTGCACCAAATTTTACTTTATGTTCCGGAGTTACAAACCAATCGTAATCGGTTTTAGCACCAAAATCTCTAATACCTGATTTAAGCGTTATATTAAAATTGCTTTGTGTACCTGAGAACTTAAAATTATAATCGTTATAGACAAGGGTTGTGTTGGCAAACAATTTTTTATTGAAGATATGATTCCAACGGAATGTTGCTGTTGCATTTCCCCACGGGATAGTAGTTTTAAAAGAACGTTCTGCATTTCTAAAATCAAACTGATCCCTTCCAAAATAACCGCTTAGATATAAGTGGTCTTTTTCGCCCAATTTATAATTCATCTTAGCATTTAAATCGTAGAAATAATATCCAGAACCATAAAAGCTGTTTGATTTTTTTATAAAAGGTTTGCTAAGTATATCGACATAGGTTCTACGGGCAGAAACGATAAAAGAAGCTTTGTTTTTTTTAATTGGACCTTGAATAGAAAGTCTGCTGGCGATTAAACCAAAACCAGCATCCACCTCAGTTTTATTCAAATTGCCTTCCTTCATTGCAATATCAACAACACTCGATAATCTTCCACCATATTGTGCAGGCATACCACCTTTAATGAGAGATACATTCTTAATAGCATCGGCATTAATTACAGAGAAAAAACCAAATAAATGTCCAGGATTAAACACCACAGCATCATCAAGCAAAATAAGGTTTTGGTCGGCATTGCCACCTCTTACAAAAAATCCTGAATTACCTTCTCCTGCATTCTTTACACCTGGCAACAATTGTAGTGTTTTTAGTAAATCAACCTCGCCCAGAAATGCTGGTAAGGAGCGAGCATTCGCAACATTAATATCAATCTTGCCCATTTGTGCTGTTTTGATATTATTATCTCTCTTTTTTGCTGTAACCACTACTTCTTGTATCGTAGCTCTGTAAGGCAATAAGGCAATTGATAGCGTTTGATTGCTATTCAAATCAACCACAATTTCTTTGGGTTCATAACCTACAAATGAGCAAACCAAATTGTATTTGCCCTTGACAAGCGTAATTGAATAGAAACCATATAAATTACTACTTACGCCTCTGCCCTCAGCTTTGGCACTGAGATTTGCACCAATTAAGGTTTCGCCACTCAGCGAATCCTTGATATAGCCATTGAGTGTAAACTTTTGTTGAGAATAACTAAAAGAAATAAAAATGAATGTTGAAAAAAGTAAAAATAAAAACCGCATTGTTTGCCAATTATTTAAGACTGCAAAGTAACTGGTTTGTATTTTCGATTAAGGTTAAAATATGATGTATGTAAATCTTTAAACTAAAAATGTTTAATTTTTTTAATATAGTTCTTTGTCTTCGCATACATCTAATCGCAATTGTTTTTGCATTTGTCAACTCAATAGCCAAAGAATAGATGGCTTTAAGTGGTAACAAATCAAAAGCTAATTAAAATCATTTTTTATGAGTTCTTAGCCACCTTATTTTGCATCTTAAGCAAGCAAACTATTATTTATGATTCACCCATACAGTTACACAACTGCTGCAGAGGCATTGTCTGTGATACAAAGCGGAAACCGAATATTTGTGCAAGGAAGTGCCTGCACCCCTACACATCTCTTAAGAGAATTAGCACTTCAAAAAGATAGATTAGAAAATGTAGAACTGATTGCAATAACACTGCAAGGCAATGTTGAGCTAGCATCTCAGGGATATGAAAACTCATTTCATATAAATTCTCTTTTTGTTTCAGAACCCATCAGGCAGGCAGTAAGAGAAGGGCGGGCTGATTTTATTCCGGCATTTTTAAGTGATATTCCTGATATGATTCGTACTGTGTTGCCGGTAGATGTCGCATTGGTGCATGTTTCACCGCCTGATGTTCACGGATATTGTTCATTGGGAGTATCGGTTGATATTGCAAGAACGGCGGTAAACTGTGCTAAATATGTGATTGCACAAGTTAATCCACAAATGCCCCGAACTCATGGTGATGGTATGATTCACACAGATAGGTTTACTGCAATGATTTTTCATGATGAGGCTTTGCCACAGGTTGATTACGGCATTAAGGTAACTGAAACTGAACTTAAAGTTGGCGAAAACGTTGCTGCACTGATTGAAGATGGTAGCACATTGCAGGTTGGTATTGGCACAATACCCGATGCTGTTTTAAAATCTTTGCATCACCACAAAAACCTGGGCATGCATACCGAAATGTTTAGTGATGGCGTTATTGAATTATTTGAAAAAGATATTATCAATAACCGTAAAAAGAAAATTCATCCAAATAAAATTGTTACTGCATTTGCAC
>CANGOT010000168.1 GCA_947455425.1 Chitinophagaceae bacterium
ACCATTTTTTATCATCTTCTTATAAACTGCTTTCACAATATCAGCAGTCATTTTTTTTACACCACTTGGATCTGTTGTTTCTGTTGTAGCAGTCCAAATGATTTTATCTTCTTTTATAGAAAAAACATTTACTTCAATTGTATATATTTTGGTTGTAGAATAGTACCCAGGTGTTGAATAATATGCCCAGGTATTATAATAATATCCACTGAATGTTCTGTAAGAAACAGGGTAAGAAGATTGGATACCTGGCACATAAGATTTCTCCTTATCAACATCAATCAAACGCAATGTTACTGCACCATCAAAGCCATCTGCTTTAATTTTATCTCGTATAGCTTCAACATTCTTTTTATTGAAATTTGAATTAAGATAGTTATAAGATTGAACACCTTTGCCATCGAGATAACCAACCATTTGATCTTCGGCCTTCCTGTTATTTGTTTCGTTTTTTAACATAGACACAACTAACACTTTTTGTAGCTTATTAATTATTATTGTTTTATCTGGCTCCTTCCAACTACTTGTTATTTGTGTTGATGTACAAGATACTAATGATAAAATAAAAAGACAAAAACTTGCAAAAAATATTTTTCTCATAAATTGATTTTAGTTTATAAAATATATGCAAAGGTTGATTTCATTCAGACATTACTGTTACGTTCTTGACTAAATAACTTACAGAATTCTCACTTTAAAAACCAATATATTTTGTTCTATCAAAAACTGATATTTATATGATAAAAATCATATTTCGACTTGCTACAAATCAAGTTGCACAGCAAAAACCTAGAGTAATTTGCAAACCATAATTATACAAATGCAAGAACAAGTTACAGAGACTAAAATTCAGTGCTTTCATTGTGGCGAAGACTGCAACACAAAATCAATTAGCATACAGGAAAAGCATTTTTGCTGTGAGGGTTGTAAAACAGTGTATCAAATTTTAAATCAAAGTGGGCTTTGCGATTATTATGAAATGTCAAAAAATCCGGGCATTAATCAAAAAATAAAAATCAGAGAAAGCAAATTTTCATTTTTAGATGATGAAAAAGTTATTGACGCTCTCACTGTTTTTAAAGATAATAATACTACACATATCACATTATACCTTCCTCAAATACATTGCAGCAGTTGTTTGTGGTTACTCGAAAACTTACACAGATTAAATGTGAATGTTGTAAATAGTAAAGTTAATTTTCCTAAAAAAGAAGTAGACATAACATATAAACACAAAGATTTATCACTTCGTCAGGTAGCCGAACTACTTAGCAGTATTGGCTACGAGCCCTACATTAGTTTAAACAATTTAAAACATACAACTCCAACAACATCAAAATCTAAAATATACAAACTGGGTATTGCAGGCTTTTGCTTTGCCAATATTATGCTAATGAGTTTCCCAGATTATTTTGGAATAGATCCCGCAGAAAAAAGCCTAATAACCCTGTTTCGGTATATGAATGTGTTATTAGCTTTACCAGTTTTTTTCTATTCAGCCTCAGAGTTTTACATGAGTGCATACAAGAGTTTAAAACATGGGTTTTTAAATATTGATGCTCCAATTGTTTTATCCGTTATCATTACTTTTTCAAGAAGTTTATATGAAGTATTTAATGGTATTGGTGTTGGCTATTTCGATAGTATGAGTGGGATTGTTTTTTTTATGCTGATAGGAAGAGTATTACAAGATAAAACCTATCAACAACTCAATTTCGATAGGGATTATACATCATACTTTCCAATAGCAGTTACAAGATTTAATGAAGAGAAGGAAGAAACTGTTGTGTTACCCGATATTAAATTAAATGACACATTGCTGATTCATAGTCAGGAATTAATTCCTGCTGATGGTATTTTAACTAGAGGTAAAGCTTTAATAGATTACAGTTTCGTGAATGGAGAAAGTATCCCCATTGAAAAAGAAATGGGCGAAATTGTTTATGCAGGGGGTAAACAATTAGGAGGCAATATAGAAATTTTGGTGATAAAAGAAGTAGCTCAAAGTTATTTAACCAAGCTTTGGAACAAAACAGATAATCAACAACAAGATAAGTATGAAGACAAATCTTTTGTTCATCTATTGAGCAGATATTTCACCTGGATAGTTTTTACAGTTGCTCTGAGTGCTGGTGTTTACTGGCTTTTACACGATACGACAAAAGTTTGGAATGCAGTTACAGCTGTGCTGATTGTTGTTTGTCCTTGTGCTCTGCTGTTAAGTAATACCTTTACAAATGGCAATATTTTACGCTTACTAAGTAATAATAACTTATACCTACGAAATGCTCAAACCATTGAAGATATTGCAAATATTGATTGTATAGTTTTCGATAAAACAGGCACACTAACTACTGGTGAATATAATGATATTGTTTATGAAGGCAAACCATTAAATGATGAGTTAAAACAAAAAGTTGCTTCATTAGCATCGCAAAGTATGCATCCAATTAGCAGAGGAATTGCCAACTGGGCAAAAAGTTCTAACAAAAATAAAATAAAAGCATTTAAGGAAATACCAGGAAAAGGCATTGAGGGTTTTGCTGGTGAAGATTTTATTGCTTTGGGAAAGAAAAGTTATGTGTGTGGTGGATTAGATGATGATAATGCAGAATCAAATGTATACCTGGCTTTAGAAGAAAAATTAATGGGCAAGTTTAGTTTTAAAAATCATTACAGAGACAGTGTTGAAACAGTGATTGATATTTTAAAAAACAAATATCAATTAGCCGTTTTAAGTGGTGACAACAATGGCGAAAAATCTTACCTGAAAAAAATATTTCCATTTAATACACTCATCTTATTTCATCAAAAGCCAGAAGATAAATTAAACGCCATAAAACAACTACAAAGTAATGGTAAAAAAGTAATGATGCTTGGAGATGGTTTGAATGATGCAGCAGCATTGAAGCAAGCGAATGTTGGTATAGCGGTTACAGACAATACAAACAATTTCACCCCAGCCAGTGATGCTATTTTAGATGGCAATAATTTTAGTAAACTTACCAGTTATATCAAATTGTGTAAGCATAATAAACAAATTGTATTAACAGCTTTTGTAGTATCTGTTCTTTATAATATCGTAGGCGTTTCAATTGCTGTGAGCGGGTTAATGCAACCCTTGATTGCAGCCATTTTAATGCCTATAAGTTCAATAAGTATTTTACTATTAACTTTTGGATTAAGCAACTTATCTGCAAAATCTTTAAAACTAAAATAATCATGAAACACAATATTGGAAGAACAGAGCGACGCATCAGAAGATTAATTGGCTGGGCATTAATTGGGTTGGTTTCTTTTAAAGTAATTAATGGATTATGGATGTGGGTAGCTATATTCACGTCATTGATACTTTTAACAACTGCATTTATTCATCATTGCCCGCTCTATAAATTATTAGGAATAAATACAAATAAATCATTAAACAATACAAAATGAAAACAGTAAAACAAATACTCGACAGTAAACCATCTTACTTTAATGTAGTTACCGAAAATTCAACGGTATTAGATGCACTAAGAGTAATGAAAAGAGAAAATCTAAGTTATGTCATCGTATTGAAAGATGAAAAATATCTTGGCGTAATGAGCGAAAAGGATTATTCCAGAAAAGTAATTCTTGAAGGTAAGGACTCTACACACACATTAGTTAAAGATATTATGGAAACCGATGCACCATTTGTAGATATCAATGATACATCGGATAAATGTTTAGCATTAATGGATACCTTCAAAGCCAGATATTTGCCTGTATTGGCTGATCAGCACTTTAGAGGCATTATTACTTTGCATGATATTATGAGAGTAGCACTAGAAGAAAAAGTTAGTACAAATTCATTAAAGCTCATCAATGATGATTATTAAAAAATGAGGCCGTCTAGAAAGACAGCCCCATAACCCTTAAAACAACCAACATAAAACAATGTTGATAGAAACAAAAGTATGGGTGTTTAATATACGTTTCTCATATTTTTTATGAATGTTAAGGTTACTTTTTGCCATCAAGTTATATTAAACCAAAACAAACTATAACTTTACGTTGTGTTATGGCATAAAAGACATACTAGCCTAATTGTTTTTTTTGTTGCTTTGAGCATTGCTACTTCAAAAGCTCTGGCACAAAGAGGCAACTTAGACACTTTAAAAGTGCACGCCTGGGTAAGTCCGCAAGGAGATACACTTGCACTTGAATATCTGCCATGGGTACAAGTATATGGCTATAGAAAATTAACAGCAGAACAAAGACGCCAAAAAGAAGAATGGACACGTTTAAGAAACGCTGTTTATATAACATATCCCTACGCAAAAGCTGCATCAAAAATCATGAATGAAATAAATGCAAAACTTGTAGGAGTTAGTGATAAAAAATTGCGAAAAGCAATTATTAAAGAACGTGAGAAAGAATTAAGAATTGAATTTACAGACAAACTTACCAACCTTTCTATTTATCAGGGTAAGGTATTAATGAAATTAATTTATAGAGAAACCGGAAACAATTGCTATGAAATAATAAAAGAGTATAAAGGGGGCTTTAATGCAGTACTTTATCAAACAGTTGCTGTTATTGTGGGCACTAACTTAAAACAAAATTATGATGCTACAGGTGATGATCAAGCCATTGAAGTAATCGTAAAAGATTTGGAAAGAATGTATGGGTATAAAGGCTGATATCAGCTGTATATCATTTTAATCGACAATTTTATTATGAAATATTTTCCTTAATAATTTTCATAAAATCATCTCGCAAAATCATTCTTGCACCAAGACTTTCCAGATGTTCTGTATACACCTGACAATCAATTAACACAATTCCTTCTTGTTTTAACTGCTCAACAAACTTAATAAAAGCATATTTACTGGCATTACTTTGATGGCTGAACATACTTTCACCAAAAAATATATTCCCCATTCTTATTCCATATAGTCCACCAACAAGTTTTCCATTACACCACGCTTCTGCACTATGAGCAAATCCTTGAAAGTGAAGTTTTGTATAACTTTCAATAATATCTTCATTAATCCAGGTGCCATCCTGTTCTTTTCTAATAATGTTTTTGCAATTTATTACCACATCTTTAAAAGCTGTATTAACTTTAAAATCAAATGTTTCTCGATTGAGCAATTGCTTCATCGATTTACTTATTTTAATTTCATCAGGAAATAATACAAAGCGTGGATTGGGGTGCCACCAAAGTGGAATTTCATCATTATACCAAGGGAAAATCCCGTTACGATACGCAAGCAACAGTCTTGCCGTTGTTATATCTCCACCTATTGCCAGCAAACCATCTTCCATTGCTTCATGTGGTGAGGGGAACCAAAGTTTATCATCGAGAATAACCATTTTGGCGGGTAGTAAATGCTAGAAGCTAGTGGTGAATACATGTATACTAACTTTCCATTCACCACTAGCTACGAGCCTGTATTTATTTTGTAAATATTCTCCAGAAGTCTAAGCCTAACGCATAAGCCATAAGGCCCATTAATAATACCATTCCAACTGTTTGTGCATACTCCATAAACTTGTCGGAAGGTTTGCGACCAGTAATCATTTCAACTATGGTAAATAATGCATGACCACCATCTAATGCTGGAATTGGTAATACATTCATAAAAGCAAGTATAATAGAGAATATTGCAGTAAGTGACCAGAAACTTTGCCAATCCCACTCACTACCAAATGTGTTTGCAATACTAAAAACACTACCTAAAGAGTCCTTAGCTTGTACTTCATTGTGTTTAAATAGAAGTTTTAAATTTTGAATATACTTGTCAAGAGTCTGCCAGCATTTATTCCATCCAGCAGGAATAGCTTCGAAAAAAGAAT
>CANGOT010000169.1 GCA_947455425.1 Chitinophagaceae bacterium
TTATAGCTATACTCGTTATTTATAAGCATAATCACTAGCACAGCTGGTATCATAATAAATGCAGATGAAAAATAGGCAATGGAGTGCCAGGCTTCGGGAAAAGCAAATGGATTACCCAGAAAAGAAGAGGCTATTTGTGAAAGAATATCTTCATTCTTTGTCATGTTCTTATAAGCACTTAAAAACATAGAGTTTACACCTGGATATGAAATAGCAATAATGCCAAGCATCCACCAAAATGCCGGATACTTTTTTATTTTAAGCCATTCAATTTTTATTAAAGAAAACATTTAAATTATTTTAGGGATTAGTTATTGGTTAGTTCAAAAAATTTAGTTTCAAGGCTCTTACGCTTTATAGTTAGCTGGTTTAAAACAATACCTTGATCAAAACAGTACTTATTAATTTCTTCAGGCTTTGCAGTGCCAACTGTAAAGCTCAATTGAATGGCAGTATCAGTATTCTTAATAGCAGTAAGTCCTTTATAATTTTTTAAAATTTCATATAACTGATTCGTGTTGCTGCTGCTAAGCTCAATTGTATCTTCGTTTGAAAGAATTTCATTTACTGGTCCAGATGTAATCAGCTTTCCATTTTTTAAGATGGCTACATGACTACAAACCTTTTCTACTTCATCTAATAAATGGCTAGCCATAATAATTGTTTTGCCTTCTTTGGCAAGACGTTTAATCAGCTCTCTTATTTCTAAAATTCCAACAGGGTCTAGTCCATTGGTGGGTTCATCTAAAACAATAATATCTGGGTTGCCAAGCAGAGCAGCAGCAATTGCTAATCTTTGTTTCATTCCCAAACTAAATGTTTTGAATTTGCTTTTTCTTCGTTCAAATAAATTGACTTGTTTTAAACAATTCTCGATGTCTTGTTTAGTACCTCGCATACTAATAGCCTGAGTAATATTCAGGTTGTCTATTGCAGATAGATAATGATAGAAGTTGGGTGTTTCTAGTAGCGTTCCTATCTGTCTTCTAAGATTTGCAGCGGGGGCAGCGTCTAGCCATGAAAAAGTGCCACTATCTGCTTTCAATACATCTAATATAATTCCAAGCGTTGTTGTTTTGCCGCTGCCATTGGGTCCTAATATTCCAAATATTGAACCTTGTGGCACATTAAACGAAATACCATTCAATGCTTGAATGTGACCATATCTTTTAGCTATATTGTTTAAACTTAAAACAGATTTCATAATATTCTTTATCCTTTTTTACTTTTCTTGAGCCATTTATGAAGAGAAGGGAAAATTGTTGTTGGATCCTGATGAATTGAAAATCGCTGGTCGTAATCCCAAAGCATCATGGGAATCTTATATCGATATGCACTAAGCGTGATATCCTTCAGGTAGTTTGATCTTGAGTCTGGGTCAGCAACATCGATAACACCAGCTTCAGTACAAACTAGTAGCATTTTATTTTGTGCACAAAAATTGGCAACATAATCCATTCTTTCATCGATATATCTTTTTGTTCCTTCGTAATAATATTTGTTATAATCTTTTTCAACCGAAGTGCCAATAGCATCTTTACTCATAGGCGGCATTTTTCTTCTTTTGTATGGATAAGTAAAGCCCTGCATATAAGTTTTATCTTTTGTCCAATCAGCCCCCTGATGAGTAAAAATATAGGGCTCATAAAAATGAAATGTATAAAACAACTTATCATCACTTAGTTTTCCCATTTCAATCAAGTCGTTTAATCCATTATAATTTGTCCCGCCAATAATATAAATTCTGTTAGGGTCTTCGGGTCTAATATAGCTTATCAACTTTTCTGCTGTTAGCTTCCAACGGTATGCACTCATAGTTGGTTCATTATACAATTCAAAAAATAAATAGTCGTATCCGTGGCCTTTAAAATTCTGTTGTACTTGTTTCCAAAGCCAGGAAACATGGTTCATTTCAGTATTATATAAACTGTTATCATCGAATATACCATAGTGATATGTTATAATTAAATGTAATTTTAAATTGTAACATGTAAAATAAATTTCCTTAAGTTTCGTTAATAGTTGTGGTTGAAGTGTTGAAGAGTTGGGATAAACAAACAAATCAAAGGCAACTGGTAGCCTTACAGTTTTAAAACCTTGTTGTGCAATTTGATTTAGTTTAGGAGTTAGGTCCGTATTTAACAAGTCTTCTGGTGAAGACCATTTGTGCTCAAACCAAGATAAATTCGTACCGCCCCCTAGATTATTTTTAATTTCTGACAAAGTTGGATATCCCTTTCTGGTACAAGATGTGAATTGTAGTAGTGATAATGAGAAAGTTATCAAGATAATAAATCTTGAAAATTTATTCTTTATTTTTACATTTGTATGTGTATCTAACTGTTCAACAATTGACTGCATAATTTTAAATATGTATAACGATTACAAATTTTCTTACGCAAATATCAACAAAACTGCTTTCAACCAAGAGTTAAGCAAAAGAGGGGCGTATTATGCAAATGTTGTAATGTGGACAACTTTGTTTTCTCTCCCTATTTTTCTATTGGTTGATTATTTGTTTTGTAGAGATTCCTGGATTGACTTTTCGTTAATTCGTTTGGTTGGATGGGGTATATCATATTTGATATACACTTACTCTAACAAACAAAATTGGGGATATTTAAAAACAATTGGCTGGTTTGTTGGAGTCAACATTGTAATACATTCTATTATTTGTGGCATTGTGCCAACTGGAGGGGCTGTATTGGCTTATTTCCTTATTTTGGCTATTGCAATGTTGATAATTAACACAACAATTTTTTGGCCTCCTATTTATTCTATTTACACCTGCATAATTTCTTATGCAGTGATTTTTCTAATTTACTCTTTAAAACAACGAGTAGATAAGTATAGCATCATGATTGATCATGGTGGGGGGGTATATTTTTTAATATCTTCTTTCTCTTGTTTGTTAGCATACACTCGTTATTCTATATTATGTAGAGATACTGAAAGAAGTGTAATGATTGATGATGCAAACAGTAAATTAGTTGATCGTAATGAGAAAATTAAGGATCAGCATTTTCAAATCGAAGAAACGAATAGAAAGCTAAAAGTTGTAAATGAAAGTAGTCAAGAAAATATCACTGTGTTAATGCACGACTACAAAACATTTACAGATACTGTTAAAACATCACTTGATTCATTAAAGTCAACATCATATAACTTAATGCCATCGCAATTGGATATTATAAATTCAATTAGTTCGCAAAATGACAAGTTGATTTATTTAGCACAAAAATTAAGTGGTGTTGTTACAGCTACTGGATCTCATGACGCAACAATACATTTCAATAAAGAATATTTTGACTTAAATCCTGAGGTTGAGAAAGCTGTGTTAGATATTGCAGAATCTGCAATGCTTAAGGGAATGAGTTTACAGTTAAATATTTCTCCTGCAGCAAACAATGTTTATCAAGATAAATTATTTACAGATCAAGTATTGAATAAGCTGATGAATAATGTAATTCGTCATTCGCAAGCAAGTTCAATTATTACTGTGAGAGCAGAACATAAAGATGGCAAAGCTGTTGTTGAAGCCATTAGCCATGGTGCTGCAATTGGTATGGACAAGTTAAATGAAATGGTGAACAGGCTTAAAGTAATTTCTATAACCGATGAAAATGCTTTAAACGATTTAGGACTTGCTGCTACCAAAAAATTAGTAGAAACAATGAACGGAACATTCACTTTTAGTAGTGAAGATAAAACCGGCAATTATTTTAAAATAGAATTCCCAAGTACCCAGTAAATTTAAATAATATGAAATCTAAATTTCTCTTAACAGTAGCCTTAGTGTTTAGTGCAATACAAATCTTTGCACAAGACCGAACTTTCAAGTCAATGGGTTATGATGATGCGTCAATCATTGGTATCTCTGGTTCTTTAAGTTATTTCATTAAAGTAAGACCTGATGATAACATTGATCAAAGTAGCTTAGTAATTAATTTGAGGGCATCACAAGTGCTTAATCCAAACAACTCTTTTGTTGTGGTTTATTTAAAAGATGAGCCAATTTATACACAAAGGGTTATTACATCTGCCTTGGATACTTTGCTTAGTTTTAGAGTGCCTTTAAACTCTAAATATTTGCAACCAGATGGCAGATTTATTAAACTTCGTATTGCTGCTAAAATGAGCATTGGAGATGAATATTGTAAAGATATTGATAACCCTGCTTGTTGGTTAGGTGTTAAGAATTCTTCTTACATCTCAGCATCTAGTCAAGGTGCGTTCAATTATCAGCGTAGCATCAAAGAGATGATACAAGAGTATAGCTCTGTATATACTCCTAGAGATGCAGATGTTGATGATTTAATGGCTGGTGGTTTAATCTATGCTATTGTTCGTCAGGGTGCTGCTTCTAAAGAAGTATTTGCTGGTACATACAGCCCACAAGATTCTGTGCCTGCTAGTATTATTTGTGGTGTTGTAGATAAATTGCCTTATGCTGTTAAACAAGCTTTACCTCAACAGCTTTCTGCTGGACAAGGATTAATTGCTTTAGTACCTGTTAATGTGGGATTCTATCAACGCTATGTTTTGGTAATTACTGGTCAAGATAAAGCTGGGTATAAAAATGCTATTAACACCTTAGCAAGTAACAAAAGATTAAGCAGTACATTCAGTAATAAATTATTAATCTCTGAAGCTGGTCTTAGTTCTGAAGTAGTAGCTGGAGCCTCTCCACTTGTTACAACTTTAGAGGATTTAGGTGGTGGTGGAGATTTAATGGAAGGTATTGGAGCTTTAAGAAAGAAATTCAATTTCTCTTTAGCCGATTTTAACGCTATCCCTACTAAATTAACTTTACACTTAGAGAGTTTCTTCTCTACATTAAAACCAGATGATAGAGGTTTTGTAAACGTATATCTAAACCAAAATTTAGTATATAATGGAAATTTATTAGACAAAGCAAATTTCATTAATGACATTGACTTAAAACCACATTTGCTTTCTAAATTTAATACTTTAGAAATCGAATTCCGTTTTCATCCAGGAAGTAATGTTTGTAAAGATGGATTTAGCAACTTCTTCGCTTTCATTAACACAAAAACATCTACTTTAACTTATGCTGGCGAAAAAGAAAATAAGTTTTATAGCTTCTTTAACTTCCCTGCAGAATTTAGAAAAAAACAAACTAAAATAGTTGTTTCTCCTAATGTTTTAAATAGAGTTGTTGCTTCTGTTGGTGAGATCTATTATCAATTAAATTCTCCTGTAAAAAATGATTTCAGCAGATTAATTGTTCCTCCAATTGTTACAACTGCAAGTGCTGTAGATTTAGGAGATTATAATGTGATTGCGTTAATTACAAGAGAAGATGCCTTTGTGAAAAAATACGAAAGCAGCTTGCCTGTTAAGTTTGATAAAGATTTTCAAATCTATAAAGGATTAAAAGGTGCTGCAAGTTATTCTGTGAACGATTTTTCTGGAAGTGGATTAGCTCAAATATTTAGAGAAAAAGGTAATACTGTTTTAATGGTTACAGCTTTGGGCGGAGATAGCAGTGTGCAAGGTGCTTATTTAAGCGTTGTGAAAAACTTTAGCACCCAGCTTACTGAAATTGAAAGTAATGTATGCATTGCAAACAGTAATGGCATGAGTAACTATTTCTTCAAAGCTCCAGAAGATAATAGCATCGTAAGTTATACAAATAATTCAAGTGCATTTGAAAGATTTTGGGATAGTTATAAATATTGGATTTTAGGCTTGCTTTTAATACTTCTAGTGCTTGGTTACTTTGGTGTTAAGAGAAGAGTTAAAGAAGCAACAGACGCTGTTGTATAGGATCTATTCCTTTTTGAATAGAAGATAAA
>CANGOT010000170.1 GCA_947455425.1 Chitinophagaceae bacterium
CACCATACTCTTCAACAGGTCATGTTCATTGCGTTTGGCATCGAACTTTCTATTTTCATCAGCTAGCTCAGAACGAAGTGTCTCCAGAGCCGACTGACTCTCAAAAATTTGTTCCTTTGTTTTTTGATGATGATCTTGAAGTTGTTGTAGATCTACTCTCTTGGTTTCAAGTAATTCTTCTTTCTCGGTTAATTCAATGTTTAACTGTTGAAGCTGTGCTTCTCTTTGATTATTCTCTTCGGTGATTTGAAAAGTAGAGCGTTGTAAATTTTGTATAGAAGTATCTGCAACAGCAACTTTCTTCTCAGCATCAAATTGACTGCGAAGTATTTGCTGGTGCTTGCTTCTATTGCCATCAACCAACACTCTTTTTTCGTCAACAATTTTTCTGCTTTCTTCGGTTTGATTTCTGGTTGTTTCTACATCAAACTGATATGATTTAAGTTTATCTTCTTCAACAACCAATTGTTGTTTGCTGAAGCTGATAGAATCTTCAATGTTTTTTAATTGTCCATCTGCTTTTGCTAAAAACTCTGTTAAGCTATTTTCTTTTTCTTGTAGGTATTGTAGTTTTTGTGTAGCTAAGTTCTTTTCGTTTTCTTTGGTTCTAAGGTTTTGAACCAATTCATTAAACCCTTGTTGCATCGATTGCAAGGCTCTCTCTTTCTCAATAAAACCAACTTTTTCTGATTCCAATGCCGCTTCTTCTGTTGCCAGTTCAGCTTCTAATTGAACCTTTTTATTGGTTTCATGTTCTTGTTGTTCGTTTAAATCTCTATAGGTTAAATTAAATCCCTGCAAGCTTGCTTTGGCTAATTCAACTGCAATTTCTTTGTATTCTTTTTTTATTTCATAATACTTCTCAGCTTTCTTTGCCTGATTCTCCAGCATTTTCAACTGATTGTTAATTTCAAACAACAAGTCTTCAATACGTGCCAAGTCTTGCTCAGTGGCATCGAGTTTACTTTTGGCTTCTTTCTTTCTGGTTTTGTAAATGGTAATACCAGCAGCTTGTTCAAGCATCCTGCGACGACTATTTTCTTTATCGCGAATAATATCATCCACCATTCCAAGCTCTATAATGGCATAACTATCGGTGCTGATACCTGTATCAAGAAATAAGTTATGAATGTCTTTTAAACGACATTGTACATCATTTAAGCGATACTCACTTTCACCATTCTTATAAAATTTTCTGGTAACTGTTACGGTGCTAAATTCAGTTGGAAGCAGATTTCGGGTATTTTCAAAAGTTAAACTAACTTCGGCTAAGCCAGATGCAGAGCGGGTTTTAGAGCCATTAAACACCAATGCTCCCTGATTTTCACTTCTTAGTGCAGATATTTTTTGTTCGCCTATTACCCAGCGAATACTATCTATGATATTACTTTTACCACAACCATTGGGCCCAATAATTCCGGTGATTCCTTCATCAAAGCTTACCAATGTTTTATCGGCAAAACTCTTAAATCCTTTGATTTCTAAACTTTTTAAACGCATACTTACTAATCTTTTAAATTTTGAATGCTGACTTTCAATCAACACAAAACATTTACTATTTAGATTGTTTAAACCAAAGCATCCACTCCTTGATTTAAATAATGTCCCTTCAAATCATTGAATGCATATTACTAAGCATTATTTATTCTTGGGTCTGCGAACATAGCGGTATTAACTTGCTTTAGCAATAGCATATAAAAAGTTGTGAATAAACTGTGGGGAAAAGTTTTTTGAAGATTAGATTTATTAAGATGAGGGCTCATTTCCCCTTCTTTGCAGCATAAAAAAAGGTTGCCAGATGTTATATCTGACAACCTTTTAAAGAAATTAAAATCACTTATTAATTAGCAGTTGTATCTGCCATATCCGGAATTTCGGCTACCTGATAAACGCCAGCATCTAATTTAGCTTTTGTTTCACTAAAAGCAATGAGTGTTTGTTCAATATCTGCATCGGTGTGTCCGGCACTTGGAATTAATCGATAAATAATATGTCCTTTAGGAATCACAGGATACACCACAATAGATGCAAACACATGATAATTCTCTCTTAAATCCATACACATAGCAGTCGCTTCTTCTACTCCACCTTTCATATACACAGGTGTTACTGGTGTGTTGGTGCTACCAATATCAAAACCTCTGTCCTTTAATCCATTTTGAAGTTTAAGAGCGTTGCTCCATAATTTCTCTTTTAACTCTGGATTTGTTTTCAACATATCCAAACGCTTTAAGTTTCCAATTACAATAGGCATTGGTAAACTCTTAGCAAAAATTTGAGAACGAATATTGTAGCGAATAAAATCTATAATCGCTTTCGGACCAGCCATAAAAGCACCAATGCTCGCCATAGATTTTGCAAAGGTCGAAAAGTATAAATCAATTGCATCCTGGCAATCTTGTTCTTCACCAGCACCAGCACCAGATTTACCCAAAGTACCAAAACCATGAGCATCATCTACCATCAATCTAAAATCATATTTGCTTTTAAGTTCTGCAATTTCTTTTAGTTTGCCCTGGTCGCCAGCCATTCCAAAAACTCCTTCGGTAATTACTAAAATACCTCCAGCTTTTTGTTTTTCAATTAATGCAGTAGCACGTTCCAATTGTTTATCACAATCTTCAATATCGTTGTGTTTAAACACATATCTGTGCCCAGGGTGCAAACGCAAACCATCAATAATACAAGCGTGGCTTTCTGCATCATACACAATCACATCGTGTCGTCCGCAAATAGCGTCAATAGCACTCATGATGCCCTGGTAACCAAAGTTCATTAAAATAGCATCTTCCTTACTTTCAAAAGCAGCTAATTCTGCTTCCAGTTGTTCGTGATGTACGCTGTTGCCACTCATCATTCTGGCACCCATTGGCAAAGCCAAACCATATTTTGCCGATGCTTCAGCATCTACCTTTCTAATTTCCGGGTGATTGGCCAAACCCAAATAATTATTCAAGCTCCACACAATCATTTCTTTTCCTCTAAAAATCATTCTGCTGCTAATTTCACCTTCAAGCTTTGGAAAAGCAAAATAGCCGTGAGCTCTTTCGCGATGCTTACCAAGAGGGCCATAATTCTTTACTAATTTTTCAAAAATATCTGCCATAAAATTTACGATTTATTAATTTTAGATATACGATTTGTTTTACTAAATACTAGACATTTGCCTTTAACTACTTGCCGGCAAGGCTGCAAATGTAACAGATTGCTAATAAGCAACCAACCCTAAGTAATTTTAGTAGTTTTTTGGGGCTATCATCTTTTCCTTTCTATCAACTTTTGTTCGGGCTGTTTCGGGCTACGCTATCGCTTCGGTGCTTCGTTGCACTTCGCACTAAACCCTACACATCCCGCAGCCATGGAGCATTGTAGTATTATTCAACTATTAACTTCTGTGTTTTTACTTCTCCGTTGGTAGTGGTTACTTGCACTATATATAAGCCTTTTGTAAACTGTTTGGTGTTGATAGTTAGCACGTCATTGCGAAGGTTCGTGCCTGAACCCGTCATTGCGAGGGACGAAGCAATCTCTTTATAAACTACTTGTCCCAGTTGATTTATAACCCTCACTTCTTTCATTCCCTTACATCTAATATTCACAACATCCTTAGTAGGATTAGGATAAATACTAATTGCTACTTGCTCCTTACTAATTGATATTTGTTTCACTTCACTAAAATTTGTTTTACCATCCTTATCTACACTTACAATTCTATAATAAAGCCTCACCCCCTCTCCTAAAGGCGAGGGGAGCAAACCGTTGAAATCATATATAAAACTATATTCATTATAATTTGCACCATTGGCATTTACTTTTCCTATTATTTGAAAGTCCCTGCCCTGCTGACCAGCAGGGTTTCCACTGCTACGCTGCACATAAAAATAACTCACATTAATTTCATTGACTGTAACCCAATCTAGCTTCACATTCCCCTCCTTGGAGGGGTTAGGGGTGGGTTGTAATTGTGCTGTAAAAGATATAAATTTTAAAGGTAGCGGCAACACATTTACACACACTGTATCGCTACTGGTAAAACCATTAACAGTTTGTATTAAAACATAACAAGTATTTATAGTAGGATGTACCCAAAACCCAGAGCGTATGCTATCTATTGTGCCATTGGCATTTAGCACCTGCCATTTTATGCTATCTATACCATTGGTTAAACTACCAATAAATGCACTATCGCCAATATGTATGGTGGTATCTCTACCAGCATCGGCTTTTAATGGCATACTATCAAGTGCATAAACAGCCACATCATCTCCATAATAAACAGCACCATAGTAGCCTGTGGGTCTTACTATTGCAAATGCAGTGTTGACATCATCCTTAAAATTACCTAATGTTAAATACTGCTCTCCACCTTGTGCTTTAAAAATGCCACTAACACGCACCCAGTTTTGAGTATCTTTTTGCCTTTGTTGGCGTTCGCTTCGTTCTTCGCCGTTGTTGCGTGTTCTTCACCAACAACGAATGATGTGCTAATGTTTGCATATTTATTTGTCTGAACCAAGATGTATAAGATTTATTAATTTTCGGTCTCAGCGTCACTTTACTTTATCCTTAAGCGTAAGCAAATGACACTGTTGTGCTGCTAGATATCATTTGATTTTCCAATTATATACTTAAGCACCTAACAAATATAGTTTTCTATCAAAGAATTTTTCAATACTCAAGAAATCTGTTGAAATGTAAAATCGAGGAATAGGCTTCCATCCTCGGGAATGAGTGCTCATTCCCAGGAATGGCGACTCATTCCCGAGCGGCAATCACTGCTGCTCGAGCTGGAGTGTTTACCGCTCGAGCGGCAACTGCTCATTCCTGAGCGGGAATCACTCATTCCCAGGAATGACCACCCATTCCTGAGCGGCAATGATTCCAGCCCAGGAATGAACAGCTCATACAAAGAAATCTATAGCTTTATTTTGGGTTTACTTCGTTTTTCACAACCTTTGTGAGTAAGGTTGTAAAGCCATGGGTGACAGGAACGAGTGACCTGTGGTCGACCACGAATCACCTGTGGTTAACCACCAACTACCTGTACCCAACCACCGGCTGCTCGTTCTTGGGTACAAGTGGTTCATTCCTGGGAATGGAAGCTCGTTCCTGAGAACGAACCATCTGTGATCGACCATGAATCATTTGGAATTTTTTTTTTGGTATTTATGCTACTTCACAATCCTTCCATCTTCCATTTCAATAATTCTATGGGTGCGGTTAGCAAAGCTTTGGTCGTGGGTAACAATTAAAAGTGTTTGGTTAAATTCTTCGGCAAGTTGTTTAAAAATATCAAATACAATTTCACTATTCTTTTTATCAAGGTTGCCTGTGGGTTCATCGCCCATAATAATATGAGGGTCGTTTATTAAAGCCCGTGCAATAGCAACACGCTGCTTTTCGCCACCCGAAATTTGTTGAGCATTCTTATTGGCCAAATGTTCAATACCCAGCATTTTTAGTTTATCTATGGCTCTTTGCTCAACTTCCTTATCGCTATACTTTCCCAATTTCAATCCGGGTAGCATTACGTTTCTCAACACGGTAAACTCGTTCAACAAATAATGAAACTGAAACACAAAACCAATCTTCTCATTTCTTACTCTTGCCAGTTGGGCTTCTTTTTTATTATGCATGGGTTCACCATCTATCAACAGCTCTCCTTCATAATCGGTATCCATCGTAGATAAAATATACAGCAATGTAGATTTGCCACAACCCGATTTACCTGTTACAGCAACAAAATC
>CANGOT010000171.1 GCA_947455425.1 Chitinophagaceae bacterium
TGTTTTATTAATGACAGTTTCATTACTAGCAATGTTATTGGACATATTACCAGTTTTGATAGCAGCCGTTTTAAGTGCATTAATTTGGAACTTCTTTTTCATTCCACCAATTTTCACATTTCATATAAATTCTGCAGAAGATGTATTACTATTTCTAATGTATTTTATTATAGCAACTGTAAATGCAGTCCTAACTTTTAAAATAAAAGAACAGGAAAAAAAAGCAAGAGATAGAGAAGAAAAAGAACACACAATAAAGCTCTATAATACTTTACTAAACTCACTTTCACACGAATTAAAAACACCTATTGCTACCATTATTGGTAGTGTCGATACTTTAAAAGAAAACTCAAACAATCTTTCTTTACAACACAAAACAGAATTACTCAATGAACTAGAAGTTGCAGGAATTCGGCTTAACAGACAGGTAGAAAATTTATTGAATATGAGCAGACTCGAGTCGGGTTCATTACAGCTAAAAAAAGATTGGTGTGATATAAATGAATTAACACACACCGTGATTCAACAATTTACAGATACCAAAAATCATAGCATTCAATTTAATGAAAATGATAGTTTGCCTTTATTCAAATTAGACATTGGTTTAATGGAACAAGTGCTGCAGAATATTATTCATAATGCTATCCAATACACACCTGAAAAAACTATCATCACTATTCAAGTTGAACAAGAAAATGAAAATTGTATCATTACAATAATTGATACTGGGAAAGGGTTTCAGGATAATGAAAAGAATTTGATTTTTGATAAGTTTTATCGCTCTCCAAACACAAAAACAGGAGGAACTGGTTTAGGCTTATCGATTGTGAAAGGCTTTATTGAAGCACATAGCGGAACAATTGAATTAAAAAATAATACGCCGAATGGAGCCATATTTATCATTAAAATTCCTGCTGAAACCACGTATATAAATATTTTAAAAAATGAATAATCCCGAAATACTTATCATAGATGATGAACCTCAAATTCGTAAATTATTAGAAATATCTTTAGAAAGCAACAACTATAAAGTTTGCCAAGCCGCCAATGGCAAAGAAGGTATTATAATGGCAGCAAACCATCCTCCGGAATTGATATTGCTTGACATTGGTCTACCGGATAAAAGTGGTCACGACATTTTGAAAGAATTGAGAATCTGGTATAACAAATCAATCATCATATTATCTGTTCAAAATAGTGAAGAAGATATTGTTAAGGCTCTTGATAATGGAGCTACAGACTATCTTACTAAACCTTTCAGAACTGGGGAATTGCTTGCACGCATTCGTTCTGCAATCAAGCGAAATACTACAAAAGAAAATACTAATATTATTATTTGTGGCAATCTTGAAATTGACATTGTTTCGAGGGTTGTAAAACTCAATAAGGATGTTATAAAACTAACTACAACCGAATTTAATCTGATAGCTTTATTTGCAAAAAATGAAGGAAGAGTTCTAACACATCAATTTATTTTGAAAGAAATCTGGGGAGTTGGATACCAAGCTGAAACCCAGTATTTACGAGTATTTGTAGGTACACTTAGAAAAAAAATTGAAGAAAACCCCAACCAACCCAAACATATTATTACCGCAAGTGGAATTGGGTATAGATTTGTTTAATCTTTATAAAATCTTTATACCATCCTAACTGATTCTTATACTTCGCTTATAACTTAAAAATCATTTTTGCTTTTCAATTAAAGCAAAAAATGTCAAATCATCATTCAACAATTAAAAAAGTAACAGCAGCCTCTTTATTGGTTGCACTTGGAATTATTTATGGCGATATTGGTACGAGTCCTTTGTATGCACTTAAGGCAGTAATAGGTGAGCGAAATATTGATGCCACATTAGTTTATGGTGGCGTTTCCTGTATTTTCTGGACACTTGTTTTTCAAACTACAGTTAAATATATATGGCTTACCCTTAAAGCAGATAATGATGGTGAGGGTGGTGTTTTTTCACTCTATGCATTAGTAAGACGTTATGGAAAAAAACTAGTAATACCAACTATTCTGGGAGCTACAACTTTATTGGCAGATGGCATTATCACCCCTCCAATTTCTGTTGCATCTGCAATTGAGGGATTAGCAATAGTGCCAGGTTTTGAGACCACAATTGTACCAGGCAATAGTATTACTATCTGGATTGTCATTATCATCATATCTGCTTTATTTTTCTTTCAACGTTTTGGAACACAAGCTATAGGAAAATCCTTTGGCCCTATAATGTCTATTTGGTTTGGAATGATATTAATTGTTGGCATTGCAGAAATTTTTCAATATCCCGATATTCTTAAAGCATTAAGCCCACATTATGGTTATAATTTACTGGTTCATTATCCAAAAGGCTTTTGGTTATTGGGTTCTGTGTTTCTTTGCACTACGGGTGCAGAAGCTTTATATTCAGATCTAGGACATTGTGGCATTAGAAATATTCGCATTACTTGGGGCTATGTTAAAGTAAGTTTAGTAGCCTGTTATCTTGGGCAAGCAGCCTGGGTAATGCATCAAGGTCAAGCTGTTTTAGCTGGAAGAAATCCTTTCTTTGAAATGATGCCACATTGGTTTTTATTACCTAGTATCATTATTGCTACAGCCGCTACTATCATTGCATCACAGGCTTTAATCAGTGGCTCATTTACGCTAATTAGCGAGGCAATAAATTTAAACTTTTGGCCTCGAGTTACGGTACGTCAACCTACAGAATCAAAAGGTCAGGTTTATATTCCAAGCATTAATTCTATTTTATGGTTTGGTTGTGTATTAATGATTGTATACTTCAAAGAGTCCGGACACATGGAAGCAGCATATGGATTTTCCATCACCATCGCAATGATGATGACCACTTATTTACTTGGATTCTTTTTACTGTATAAACTTCGCTGGAATAAAATTGGTGTCTATGCAATTTTGGCTGTTTTTGTTGTAATAGAAAGTTCTTTCTTCATCGCCAACATTGCTAAAATAAAAGAAAGATGGATGTTTCTATTTTTTGAATTATTCATTTTTATAACAATGTATGTATGGTATTATGCCAGAAAAATAAATAATAAATTTACCAGATTCACAGACCTTGGAAAATATGCGTTACAAATAAAAGAACTAAGTGAAGATGATGCGATTCCTAAATTTTCTACCCATCTAATTTATCTCACAAAAGCAAATCTTCGACATAATATTGAGGAGAAAATTATTAATTCAATTTTTGCCAAACAACCTAAACGAGCCGATGTATATTGGTTTGTGCATATTAACAGAACAGAAAATCCCTATACACTCTCATACGATGTTTCTGAATTGATAGACGACAAAGTGATTAAAATAAATATCAATGTTGGTTTTAGAGTTCAGCCAAAAACAGAATTATACTTTAAACGAATTGTGCAGGATTTAGTAGCTAACAAAGAACTCAATTTACATATTCGCCCAGATGGTTCTTCAAAGTATAATAATCAACCAGATTTCAAATTTGTTGTGATTGAGAAATTTTTATCTGTAGAAAATGAATTTGCTTTAAAAGATGGTTTGCTGCTTAAATATTATTTCTTATTAAAACACTTAGGACAAAGCGATGAGAAGGCTTTTGGGCTTAACAAAAGCGATGTTGTTGTAGAAGATATTCCATTGGTATATCAGCCAATTGCAAACTTTGAATTGAAGAGAAATGGACTTTGATATTTCAATAATATTCTGTGAATTGTATTTTAATCTTAACAACAAAAACATTCATATAACGCTCATCAACAATATTGAATTGAATGGTTATATTAATGGTTATTATTATGCTGATTTAGATGATAAAAATATGAAAATAGAAACCTGGCATTTTATAAAAAACAATGATAACAATAGTTTCAAAGAATTTGAATGCAGCACACTCATTCCTCATACGTTAATAAAAAAGTAGAATATTTAGACATTAACCTACAATCTCAAACAATAAAATTTATATGAAAGTAAAACAATTAATAATTGCTATTGCAGTATTTGCCAGCACAAATCTTTCTGCTCAAAAAATTTCTAAAGAGCAACGACAACAAATCATTAAGGAACTTCTGGATAGTTTAAGAAACAATCCAAACTTAATTGAAGATATTACAAAAGACAAAGACGATACAGTAAAAAGGGAAAGTGAACCTTTTGCCTGGGGCGATTTTAGTTGGGTACAAGGCAATAATCGACAAAAAAAAGCTTTGCTAAAATCTAAATATTTTACTGGTAGCACAACCATTGATTGTAACTACAACTACAATTTTGTAAACCCAATTGACCATACTAATAGTGGCTCTAATGCTACGTTTCGCAGCAATGAGTTTAATTTATCATATATAGAAACTGGTGGTGAATTTTATGAACCAAAGTGTGGCGTAAGAGCAAAACTGATGTTGCAATTTGGAACAAGAGCAACAGGAATTCCGCGTAATGACAACACACCACTTCGTGGTCAATTTGATTTATACAATGCACTTCGATATGTTACAGAAGGCTATGCTGGTATTCACTTAAATAAGATGCATGGAATTAATATTGACTTTGGAATTTTTAAATCTTATGTGGGCTTATTAAGCTATAATAATTTTGAAAACTGGAACTATCAACCATCGTATACAAGCGACAATACGCCATGGTTTTTTACGGGTGCCAGGGTACAGATGTTTCCAACAGATAAATTAAAAGTTGAGCTATGGTTGATTAATGGATGGCAGACTTATGCTATGTTTAATGAAGCTCCTGGCGTTGGATATCAAATTCAATGGAGACCTAAGGAATATACTTCTATAACATCTAGTTCATACATAGGTTGGGATACACCAAACGAAACAAAACGTATGCGTTTTCACACAGATAATAGTGCTGTTATTCGTTACATTAATTTGCCAAAAAATAAGTTTATTTCTAAAGCAGCTTTTTCAGTTACAGCCGACCTCGGATTTGAAACTGGAGGTGGCGTTAGTGGTTTCAAAAATACAGACCCAACCAAACCTGCACAATACTTTTTGAGTTGCATGGCATATAATCGTTTTTGGTTTGGAGAAAAACAAAAATTAGCATTCACCATAGGTGGTGGATACTTAAACAACCCCGGTAGATATTTAGCTTTATTACCAACAGGCAACGCAACTTTAACACAAAATCCAGGAGATAAAATGGAAGGCTGGGATGGCTCTGCTGGGTTTCAATTTATGCCAAATGAATACATCACTTTTGGTTGCGAATTTGTACACCGATATATGAATGTGCCATATTTTTCTGGTCGTGGTGGCGTAACTTCTCCAAGTGGCTGGAACGCCCCAATAGGCAATCCTACTGGATTTTCAGCAGATTTAGTGAATAGTGAAAACAGAATTATTTTTAGTACCATGTTCAGGTTTTAGATATTGTTCAAAAAATAAAAAAGAGGCTGTCTTAAGATTTCGAGACAGCCTCTTTTTTATTTGAGTGCAGAAAGAGAATATTACAAAATTTGAATAGCATTATTTGGCATTGTTGAATTTATTTTTATTAGGTTATAAAAGTTGTTGATTGCAATTGTTTATTTGCATTAGAAAAAGCAACACAGCAATTGTACATTTCAACAACTGCTATTTTCTAAATAAAAATTTATACCAATGAAACGATTGATAACTATCATTGTTTTTTTAATTAACACGCCTCTTATTGCTCAACAAGACTCATCTATAAAAATTCCATTTGATGGAATGGATTTAACCTGGGTGAATGGACAAAACA
>CANGOT010000172.1 GCA_947455425.1 Chitinophagaceae bacterium
AGTATTTTGTCTCCTTTAGACTTTGTTTATACAAACATCGTTGGTACAGTAAACTTATTAAATACAGCAAAAGAGTTTTGGAAAGAGGATTTAACAAAACACTTATTCTATCATGTTTCAACAGATGAAGTGTATGGTGCTTTAGGAGAAACAGGGTTGTTCACAGAAACTACTTCTTATTCACCAAATTCTCCATACAGTGCTAGTAAAGCAGCAAGCGATCATTTTGTTCGTGCTTATGCCGAAACCTATCATATGCAAACAGTTATCAGTAATTGTAGTAATAATTATGGACCATTTCATTTTCCCGAAAAATTGATTCCACTTTTCATTAATAATATTATTAATAAAAAGCCTTTGCCTGTTTATGGCGATGGTTTATATACACGTGACTGGTTGTTTGTAAAAGACCACGCACTAGCAATTGACTTGGTTTTTCATCAGGGAAAAATAAGTGATACGTATAATATTGGTGGCTTTAACGAATGGAAAAATATTGATTTGGTAAAATTGCTTTGCACCCAAATGGATGAAAAATTAGGAAGACAAAAGGGCGAAAGTGAACAATTGATTACTTACATAAAAGATAGACCAGGACACGATAGACGTTATGCTATTGATGCTACCAAAATCAATACAGAATTGGGTTGGAAACCAACAGTAACTTTTGAGCAAGGTCTTGCACAAACGATAGACTGGTATTTAGAAAACACCACATGGTTAAATAATGTAACCAGCGGTGCTTATGCTAAGTATTATGAAAATATGTATGAAGGGCGTTAATAAAAATGCTTCGCATTTTTTTATTATTAAAATTGGCTTTTGTAGTGCTATGAAACTTTCGTTGCGTCGCACTCTTCAGCAACATAACATTATTCAACAATAAAAAACTTTACGTTTCTGCACCTTTGTAGCTTTGCGTAAAACAAAAAATAAATGAAAGTAGAACAAACACCATTAAAGGATTGTTATATTATTCACGATACTGTTTTTGCAGATGAGCGTGGATATTTCTTCGAAAGTTTTAATCAACAAAAATTTCAAAGTTTAACAGGCTTGAATATTTCATTTGTTCAAGATAACCAATCTATGTCATCAAAAGGCGTATTGCGTGGTATGCACTATCAATTGGGTGTTCATGCTCAGGCAAAATTGGTAAGGGTTTTAGAAGGAAGTGTTTTAGATGTTGTTGTAGATTTAAGAATTGATTCTCCAAGTTTTGGTCAAAGTTTCTCAATTGAATTAACAAGCAACAATCAAAAGCAATTTTTTGTGCCAAGAGGATTTGCACACGGCTTTGTTGTAACCAGCGAAAAGGCAGTTTTCTTTTATAAATGCGATAACTTCTATAACAAAGAAGCCGAAAGCGGATTTATTTATAACGATAATATTTTAAACATAAATTGGCAAACAGAAGAATCTAATCTTGTTTTATCAGACAAAGACAAGGTGCTGCCAAGTTTTGAAGAAGCAAAAAAGAATTTTAATTTTTAATTAATTAACCAAATCCTCTTTATGCCTCATTTGGGGTTAGGGGTAAATAATATGAAAGGAATTATTCTTGCAGGAGGCTCTGGAACACGTTTGTATCCAATTACAAAAGGAATCAGCAAACAATTGATGCCCATTTACGATAAGCCAATGATTTATTATCCATTGTCTGTTTTAATGTTAGCCGGCATTCATGAAATATTAATTATAACAACGCCCGAAGACTCAGCACAGTTTCAAAAACTTTTAGGCGATGGAACAGATGTTGGCTGCAAATTTTCTTATGAAGTGCAAGCCGTTCCAAATGGACTAGCTCAGGCCTTTGTAATTGGAGAAAAATTCGTTGGTAAAGACAAAGTTGCATTAATACTGGGTGATAATATCTTTTATGGTGCTGGTTTTGGAAAGCTCGTTCATTCATTTAATGATGTAGATGGAGCTGCAATTTTTGCTTATGAAGTTCACGACCCTGAAAGATATGGTGTTGTTGAGTTTGATGATAATAAAATCGCTATTTCAATTGAAGAAAAGCCGGCTCAACCAAAATCAAACTATGCCGTTCCTGGATTGTATTTTTACGACAACTCTGTTTTAGAAATTGCAAAAAATATTAAACCTTCACCACGTGGCGAGTATGAAATTACCGATGTAAATCGTGTGTATCTTGAGCAAGGAAATTTGCATGTTGGTGTGATGAATCGCGGTACAGCATGGTTAGATACTGGAACTTTTGAAAGCCTTAGTGATGCTTGTGAGTTTGTAAGAGTGATTGAAAAAAGACAAAACCGAAAAATTGGTTGTATTGAAGAAGTTGCTTACAGAATGGGTTTTATTGATAAAACACAACTACATGCTCTAGCAGAAAAGTATTCAAAAAGTGGTTATGGGCAGTATATAAAAACGGTAGAATTGTAATTAATCTTTACCGCCTAAATGTCTGTAATTAGTAAAGATGATTCTCAAATCTTGCATCCAATCATACTCCCTTGCATACAAAATATCTGTTTTCTTTAATACAGTGTTGTTGATGGGAAATTTTCCATTATTAGGATAACCTGTTGATGTTAATATAGCAGGAGCAATTAAGGGTAATGTGTTTTGAAAAGATGAATATCCAACCCAGGTTCTTTTACCAAGAATAATTAGCCAGGCATTATGTAAGGCTGATGTTGCTTTGTTTATGAACAAAAATTGCACAGGAAAACTTACAATCAGCAAGATAGAAATCCACAAATCCAACATCCGCTTCATCCTTAATTGATAAGGATTTGATAAAGAAAAATGACCTTCGGCAGTGAGAATTTCACCAGTGCTGGTTTTAGAATCACTACCAACAATGCAATGACTTTTTTTAGAATGAAATCTAAAACTAATTCTTAAGTCTTTCAGCAAATCCATCTCCCGAATGATGTTTGAAAAAGTCAAAACCCCCTCACAAAAAACCACTTCATTTACACTAGCTTTTTTAATAATTTCTTTTAGTTGATGAATACTTCCAACAGTATTTTCTTCACCATCTTTCATTCCAATTCTTCCTAACAATCTTTCTTCAATATCTGCTTTTTGCATTAACTGTAATACTTGTGTATATTCACTTTGAGAGCCAACTACCACAGATTGCTTGAAGTTATTTGCTTCATTATCTTTAATCCAATGAAACTTTACAAATATCCATCTCATTAAAGTTACCATCAATCCAGCAATAACACCCCCACTTAAAATTACACCACGAGAAAATCTATAATTCTCTGGTAACAACGAATAAAAAGCCAACAAAACAACTACTGATGCAGCAGAGGCAATGAGTGCTTTCAAAGGTTTATATAAGTTGTCGTAGATTCCGCTCAGTAAAGCACCCATGATAAACACAACTGTAAATGTAGGAACAGAATATTGTGTAAATGGACCATCGAAAGCTTTACCATCTCTGATAATGTATATCCAAAATTCTTTAGTGAAATATAAGCTAAAATACACTACAATGGCATCTAATAAAAGCAGTCCGGATTTATTAATAACTACCTGAAATAAACTTACAATTGCTCTGAACCAAATAGCAATATTAATAACGGTTGAAAAAAAAGTTGCCTTACTGCTGCTGTAATGTTTTTTTACAAAAATGCTCATGGCATTATAAAATATTCTTACATAATTAAGGCTTCCTCTTTTTGTACTTTCTCCTTTAAAGTGAATGATTTTTTGATTGCCTAAATAGTAGTTCTTATACCCTGCTTCCTGCACCCTATAACTTAAATCAATATCTTCTCCATACATAAAAAATGTCTCATCAAAACCTTTGGTTTTTTCAACAACATCTTTATTAAGCATCATAAAAGCTCCAGCTAAAACATCTATTTCGTAGTCATCATCCTTAGATAAATTGCCTAATGCATAGCGATTAAATTTTTTTGAATGAGGAAAAATAAGCGATAAGCCAACCAGCTTATAAAATGCTGCCGATAATGATGGAAAAGATCGTTTACTTTCAGGCAAAAACTTCCCACTGCCATCAATCATTTGAACTCCCAATGCTCCACAATCTTTGTGCTGTTTAAAAAATTGAATACAATTAGCAAAACAATCTTCCGCAACAATAGTATCGGGATTTAAAAACAAAATGTAATCGCCAGAACATTTATGTAATGCTTTATTATTTGCTTTGGCAAAACCATCATTAGTTTTACTAGCAATAAATTTTATCCTGGGAAAAATTGGTTGTAAATATTCAATACTTGCATCCTGGCTAGCATTATCAACAACAAAAACTTCTGCATCAATGCCTGAAATTGCTTTTTGAACAGAGTATAAACACTGTTCTAAAAAGTACTTTACATTATAATTGACAATGATGATTGATAAAGTCATAGATATTTATTTCTTAAAACTATTGCTAACCACTAAATCTTTACTTCCTGCTGTATATATATAAAAACCTTCGCTAGATTTAACACCCAGTTTTCCTGCTGTTACCATATTTATTAATAGAGGGCAAGGAGCATATTTTGGATTGCCAAATCCATCGTGTAAAACTTTAAGAATGCTTAAGCAAACATCCAATCCTATAAAATCTGCAAGTTGTAAAGGCCCCATTGGATGTGCCATTCCTAGTTTCATTACAGTATCAATTTCTTCAACGCCAGCAACTCCTTCAAATAAACTATAAATGGCTTCGTTGATCATTGGCATTAAAATTCTATTAGCAATAAAACCAGGATAATCGTTAACAATACATGGCACTTTACCTAATTGTTTGCTTAAAGTTACAATTGTATTGGTAACATCTTTATCGGTGGCATAACCATTAATTATTTCTACTAATTTCATTATAGGCACAGGGTTCATAAAGTGCATACCAATTACTTTTGTTGGACGGCTGGTTGCTGCTGCAATTTTTGTAATGGAAATTGAAGATGTATTACTCGCCAAAATACAATTTGCAGGGGCTGCTTCGTCTATCTGTTTAAATATTTTTAGTTTTAAATCTATATTTTCTGTAGCAGCTTCAACCACTAAATCGGCCTGACTTACCCCAATTGCAACATCTGTTTGAATGGTAAGGTTGGCAAGAGTTGTAGCTTTCTGTTCTTCGGTTAATGTGCCCTTTGCAACTTGTCTGTCTAAATTTTTTGCAATGGTTGCTAATGCTTTTTCTAATTGTGTGGCATTTACATCTATCAAGGTTACTGCAAAACCTGTTTGAGCAAAAACATGTGCAATTCCATTTCCCATTGTGCCAGCACCTATTATTGAAATTTGTTTCATATGCTATTTTATTTTTGGCAAAGAAACAAAGGATACTAAGTTGGCAAAGAATATTTTTTATTACTTCAACAGAAAGCAAAAAAATATTATTTAATATTCAAAATAGTTTCTACATTTAACCTCTAAACGATTGCAATATGATAAAATTTAATGACATTAAAATCGGCGATTTTTTAAGAGCCGAATATGAAGGAAAACTTTGGGATGGAGAAGTAACACTTCTTAACCATGATGAAAAACAAGTTTGTGTTCAAACAGAAATACAAGATTTTTGGTTTGAGACAGACAAGCTTCAACCCATTCCATTAAATGAATCAGAACTCTTAAAACTAAACTTTACAAAGCAAGATATGGAAGATGGTTCTGTAAAGTATTTAAAAGGGGCTTTTAGATTAGTTACACCCAACAAAGGCGACTTCTCTCACATAGAAATGTGGTAT
>CANGOT010000173.1 GCA_947455425.1 Chitinophagaceae bacterium
ATTTTTGGAGTTGCTAAAGTTCTTTGTTATGATATTGATAACACCACCTACAGCTTCTGTTCCATAAATAGCAGAAGAAGCTCCGTACAATACCTCAATTCTTTCAATTTCGGCAGGAGAAATAGGAATATAGCTGCTGAAATGCCCTGTTAATGGGTCGTTTAAACGGATGCCATCTAATATTACCAAAACTTGTTGAAAAGTTCCTCCGCGAATACTAATATCTGCTTGAGCTCCCATTGGTCCGCGTTGTTGAACTTCAACACCAGGCAAATATTTTAATAGATCATCAATAGACTGAATAGGTTGTTTAGCAATTTGATCTCCTTTTACTACTGTTATATTTCTCCCTGTTTGAGATGCTGCAATAGGTGCAATAGAAGATGTAATCGTAATGGGGTCTAGTGTACTTTCTTGGGCTTTTGTTTTTATAGACAAACAAGAAATAGTTAATAGTGCGATTGTGATTTTTTTACTAATCAACTTTTAAATTTTGATGCGGGGCAAATATAAAGTCGCAATAGCATCAACAAATTAAGTTTACAAAAATCAACATCACTGTTGTGATGATGTAAAACAAATCTTCAAGACAAATTAAAAATATCTGCTCAGTTAATAAAATCTCTCTTGCTTTGCATGATAACTAAGGCAATATGAAAGTTAAAAAGCAAGCTGCGTTAAGTTTTATTTTTATTACTCTTTTAATAGATATCACAGGTTTCGGTATTATTATTCCTGTAATTCCAACTTTATTGCAGAACCTTACCGGTTGCACCATCAGCCAAGCTGCTGTATATGGTGGATGGCTGCAAGCTACTTATGCCATTATGCAATTTTTTATAGCCCCTATTCTAGGTAATTTAAGTGATAAATATGGGCGAAGACCTATACTTCTTTTTGCTTTATTAGGCTTTTCTTTAGACTATTTATTTACAGCATTTGCCCCAACCATTTTTTGGTTGTTTGTGGGTCGAACCATTGCTGGCATCACAGGTGCGAGCTTTTCAACAGCAAGTGCCTATATTGGCGATATAAGCACTCCCGAAAAAAAGGCTCAGAACTTTGGAATGATAGGTGTGGCATTTGGTGTGGGTTTTATTATTGGTCCTTTGCTGGGTGGTATTTTGGGTAAATACGATATTCGTCTTCCGTTTTTTGCTGCAGCGTTTTTAGCGATGCTTAATTTTTTATATGGCTATATTATTTTGCCCGAATCTTTACCCAAAGAAAAACGCAGGGCGTTTAGCTGGAAACGAGCAAATCCAATTGGCACTTTGCTTCATTTTAAAAAATATCCTGTAATACTTGGGCTGGTGATTTCTATTTTTCTGTTATATGTTGCATCACATGCAGTACAAACAACCTGGGGTTACTATTGCATTCATAAGTTTGGATGGAATGCAGCCGAAATTGGATGGTCGCTAGCATTTGTGGGGCTTGTGGTTGCTATTGTGCAAGGAGGTTTAATACGTATTATTATTCCAAAACTTGGACAAGAAAAAAGTGTTTATGTTGGATTAGCTTTTTATGCTTTGGGTTTCCTTTTATTTGGTGCAGCCACCCAAAGTTGGATGATGTATGCTTTTATGACCGTGTATGGTTTAGGTGGGTTAACAATGCCAGAACTACAAGGTATTATGAGCAACCAGGTGCCACAAAACGAGCAAGGGGAATTGCAAGGTGGTTTAACAAGTTTAATGAGTTTAGCACTCATTATCGGGCCTGTTATTATGACCAATGTGTTTGCTTATTTTTCATCGGCAACAGCAATTGTTTATATACCTGGTGCAGCAATGTATTTGGGCTGTATCTTAACTATTATTAGTAGTTTTCTGGCCTATAATACTTTGGTGCGAAAGAAGAAATAGGGAAGAAATGTTTTCACAGCGTTGGTCAATAAACATTTTAACACAATTAAAAACATATAAAAAATCCCTCAAGCAGTAAACAACTTGAGGGATTTTTTTTAATATGTAAAACAGCTCCTTATAAATTCAATACTAATCTAGCAAATAGTCGTCTGCCGTTACTGCCCATTTGTACAGCATCCCAAGGTCCACCAGTTTCTGTATTAAATGCCCAACCTTTTGCATTTTGCAAATAACCATAATCAGGGTGAACATTAAATATATTGTCGACACCAATAAACCCTGTGCAACTTTTGCTGAACTTATGGCTAATAAATAAATCGGTTACAATTTTAGCACTGTAAATATATCTATCAGCAACATTGATAGAAGGGTTTGCATCTGTTGGTACAGTTGGATTTATCCCTAATCCATCTTGACCATAACCATATAAGTCTATCTTACCAAAATAAGTGTACTTGGTGCCTATTGTCCAGGCTTTATAGCCATATTCAAAAGAAATTGTTCCTTTAGCTGGTGGTGCAGATGCCAGTAAGAATTTTCTTTCTCTATCACTAAAAAAAGTTTGTTGATGCAAATAAGTATCGTTTAGCTTAGCTGGAGTGTTGATTTGGTCAATTGCCATTTTTTGCACATTTCCAGCAAGTAGCACTTTTAAACTGTGAGCACCCCATTTATTATTGTATTCAACAACTAAATCAATACCGCTATTGGTAGTATTTACAGCATTTGCAAAAAATTGTGCAAGCCCAACATGTAGGTTATTTAATGTGTTTGTTAAAACAGGATTAAGTGTTGCATCACTTGCATCAAATTGCCCAGAAAGAACCACTCTGTCTTTTACCTTTACCATATATCCATCCATTGTAACACTTAAGTTCTTCAATGGTTTCCAGGTAAAGCCTATACTTAAGTTGGTAGAATTTTCTTGTTTTAAGTTCGGAATACCTGCTGCTTGTGCAATAGCACTATAGTTAGGTGCTATTTTAACTTCCGAAATTTGCCCACCTTGAACCGTTGTAAATGTGTTACTAAAATTAATCTGTTGTAATGATGGAGCTCTAAAGCCTGTGCTGAAAGACCCACGAACATTGAAATTGCTAGCAACTTTATAACGAGAAGCAATTTTAAAATTAATCGTAGAACCAAAGTCGCTATAATTTTCATAACGTACAGCAGTACCCACTAACCATTTTTTTGTAATATCTAATTCACCATCTGCATACAAACCAAAAACACTGCGTTTAGCATTAACCACATCATTTGGTTGGTAGCCTGGATAACCTTGCGAACCACCGGCTTTAGTAATGTCATAGTTTTTATATGAAGCCTCTTCTCCAGCATAAATATTATAGTATTCATTTCTATGCTCTGCCCCAAACGCAACGTTTAAGCCACTTGCGATGGTATTAATGTGTTTATTGAAATCCAAATTAATCGTATGTTGTGCAAATGAAAATCCGCCATCATCAAAATGTGTTTTTCCAAAACCTAAAGAAGCGTTATATGTTTTATCACCAAAATAGTGAAAATCATTTTTACCAACGGTTCTGCTTAGATCCCAATCCCAGCCACAGTTGGTAGTACCTTTAATTCCAGCAGTTAAAGACGCATCACGAATATGCGTTTGAATATGTGGGTTATAATAAACATCTCCATCCGGTGTTTTAGTCATAATGGAAGGATCGAAGAATAAAGCTCCTGAACCCATTGTTGGAAAGCGTTCTGGATTTTGCGAGAAATTTCTTGTAAATGCAAATGCATCAGATGCTTTATAATTTATGCCTCCAAATGCATAAAAAGTAGCTGCTTTACAAATAGGTATTTCCATGTTTGCGATTGTTCCAGCACTGCTTAAACCTGCATCACCATTGGCTCTGCGATAAGTATTAAGAATTAAGCCATCTTTATTGGTTGCAATATTAGAAGTATCGTTTACTTGTCTTAACGTTTTATCTGCGATGTTTCCAGTTACAGTAATATTCATAAAACCTCCTTTTTTCCCAAGTGCGAAACCATAGTTCATATTTAATGAAACTGTGTTTCCATCTATTTTTTTGGCGTCTGGATATTGTCCTAAATCTTTACTATAAAAACTGTTGTATTTTGTATCATTATATCCACTCCAACCAGCATTAATATTAAAATTATTGATGTCTTTTTTTAAGATAAGATTGATTACGCCTGCAATAGCATCTGAACCATATTGTGCAGAAGCACCATCTCGTAAAATTTCAACCCTGTCTATCGCTCCTTGTGGAATAGCATTTAAATCTGTACCAGAAGCACCACGTCCACGAGTACCAAATACAGCAACAAAAGCCGTTTGATGACGACGCTTGCCATTCACTAAAACCAAAGTTTGGTCTGGCCCAAGTCCACGAAGTGTTGCTAAATCAATATGATCTGCACCATCACTACCGCTTTGTTTGTTGTAGTTAAATGATGGAGCAGCCGCATTTAATACAGAAGTTAAATCCATTTTAGCAGTTGGCATTGCTGTTTGGTTGAGACTAATTACATCAACAGGAACTGCTGTTTCTGTTTTAACCCTTCCATTTCTACGAGATCCTACCATCACTACTTCTTTCAGGTCATCGCCAAAGCTCTCTAATTTAATTGATAAAGTTGTTTGGTTTCCAACTGTTACTTTTTGTTGTTGATAACCTACAAAACTTACTGTTACTGCATCTGTAGTGCCAACAGTTAAAGTAAATGAGCCATTTTTAGCAGTTACCGTTCCTTTTTTTGTTGTAGCAGATTGAACGGAAACTCCTTCTAAGGGTGTTCCTTTATTATCTGTAATAGTTCCTGTAATGGTTTTGTTTTGAGCAAAAGATTGTTGTGCAATGCAAGCAATCGCCAACAAAAGCAATAGTTGTTTTATGTGTTTCATAATTGTTGTTTGTGCAATTCTAACAAATAATTAAATATTTGGTGATATTAGATAGGAAAACGATTGCAACAACGCTTTATTTTATTTGGCAGGAACTAATGTTATCTTATTGAACAAATCTTTATAACATAACGCCATTGTAAATACAAATGGCATTAATGAAATGTTGAATTGTTGTGGTAGTATAAACCAACAAACTAACAGCACTATAGCGATAATGGTGGCTGTTTTATAATATTGTTTTACAAATGTTTTTTTTGTGTTAGCAAGAAAAACAAATATTAAATTTGTTGGCAAAGCCCATAGTAAATTATAATTATTACCACAACTTTTATGGTCGGTTGCGAACCACATAAACAATAACACACAACCTACAACACCCGTTACAAAAACAAAAAATAAAGATAGATAGTGATATATCTTTTGCAGTGCTACCGGCTTTGAAAAACTCAATAACAACATCAGTAAAAAAATTGTACTAAACACCATCAATGGTTGGTATTTATTACCAGTAGCAATACTAGCTTTAACAGGATATTCTTTTCTGCTGCTAACAAAATATTGCTTTTTATTAAAGCTATCAACAGCAAACATCAGGTAATCTGGTAAAAAACTGCTTTGTTCAACAGTTACTGGTTTATCAATTTTACTGCCTAGTAAAATGTCAATTCCAAGTTTACTCCAGCACATACCCCCATTATCTAAATACACGTATAGCATATTTCTAAAAGTGGTACCATTTGCTACTAGTTGATGTGTGTATGAAATTGTAGAGTATTTTTTTAAAATATCTCTCACTCTTGTTGTGCAGTTATCAAACAAAAAGTCATATTTATAATACTTATTATTTCCACTTAAATTTTTAATAAGAGCATCTTGAATATTTCTTTTTTCTGTGTTGGATAAGTAAAG
>CANGOT010000174.1 GCA_947455425.1 Chitinophagaceae bacterium
GCTTATTTTTAATAATTACTACCAATATTCATATGCCTACGGCATTGTTTAATATCATTAGAAGCTCCTTTAGGAGCAACATATTGGTAGTAATTCTAATTCAAATAATAAATTTCCGCAACTTAGAGCAGTCATTGCGAAGGTTCCTGCCTGAAGCAATCTCAAGCATTACCATAGACTGCTTCGTTCCTCGCAGTAACATTATATTTAAGTGTGAATTTTGTTTTGAAATTTGGTATTATTAAATAAACAGCGAGTTGAGTTCCGTAGGAACGATATATGGAAACCAAAAAAAGGTTTCGAACGCTTATGGTTTCCTGCCTAGAAATCTCATAAAATGTATCGCCATTTCTTTAAGAAGTGCTACGCTAAGCCTGACAACTTTACTCAAACCACAAGCTTCATTTGCCATTACACAACAAATGGTTACCAAAGCCTTTCTCGCCCCTTGCCCCAGCTTGTTGCATCCTCCCCATACCAATATAAAGTCTGGTTATCCTAATCATATCTCCATAAGACTTTAATTCAAAATAACAAAATATAATCCGTTAAATTATAGTATTTTATAAAAATTTAACATTTCAAAATTTAACATTTTAAAATAGGTTTTTCGTTTCGGTACTTTTAGTTTTGACTTATCATTTAATGGCATAGCATATATGTTTATAGAAATTAAAGATAGTAAAAACCATCAGCCAGCCGGCACAGCGTTAGCCTGTAGCATTCGTTACTGCAACACAGTAAATTGCTTGCTACCCAATATCGGTACTTTATATACATGGATTGGTGGTGCTTCTCTTAAAACAGGTAGTAGCCATCTTCAACCCATTAGCAGCTCTCTTCAAATAGGTAGTGGCTCTTATCAATCTGTTCGCGTGCAACATCAACCAGCTCGGGTGCATCTTCAAACAGTTCGGGTGCATCTTCAACCAGTTCGGGTGCATCTTCAACCAGTTCGGGAGCATCTTCAACCAATTCGGGTGCATTTTAAAATAGTTCGGGAGCATCTTCAACCAGTTCGGGAGCATCTTCAACCAGTTCGGGTGCATCTTCAACTAGTTCGGGTGCATCTTCAACCAGTTCGGGTGCATCTTAAAGTAGTTCGGGAGCATCTTACAATAGTTCGCGGCCATCTTCAAGTTGGTAGCTGCTATTTTAAAACTGGTAATAGCTATTTTGTATTAGGAACTAAACACTCCAATATTAAACGAACCAAACCACATAAGCTGCGGCGAAGCAATAGAAACATTAATAGCTAGTGATTCGTGGGTAATTGTTTATTACTTATAATTAATTATTAATAATTATAAACAATTGATAATTAAATATTAAAATAAATATATTAAAAAGTAAATAAATAGATATTACTTAATATCGATCAACAATTAACAACGAATCGCTAACAGGCAATAATTAGTTATCAATAAGCAATAAATAATTAATAATAATAAACAACAAATAATTAATAATCAATAATTTAAAATAATTAAATAAATAATTAATAATCAAATAAAAAAATTAAATAATATGAATAAGACACAAACAGCCAAAACGGCTATGTATTCCAGAGTCATTGCTTTTTTAGAAAGCAACAAAAGCGATAGTATCATTGGTTCATACACAAGGCTAAAAAAAGAGTTGGGTATTTTTAGCAGCAAAGCCCAGGAAATAAGCAATTTAAACGTGCAGCAGTCGCAAAGCACCACGGGTGTTACCAGCACAAAAGAGGCTGCATTTAATTTAATGTCGAAATTGATTGTGAATGCCGCCAAAAAAGCCAGGGCCTGGGCTATAGACAATAGCAATGAAACCCTGATAGATACTTTTAGTATTGTAAGTAGCCAGTTCGATAAAAAGGCACAGGGCAAGGGTTTAGCAACCCTAAAGCTGGTACAAAAAGCATTGGAAGATCACATTGCCGGTATAAATGAGAAAGAGTATAAATTAACGGCGGCACAAGTAGCCGATTCTGGAAAATCTATTACCGATTACGAAGCCATCTCTCCCACCCCTGGCAATGTAAAGAGTAATAAACAAGCTGCCACCAAAATCATTAATACAACAATAGAAGCAGCCGATAACAGCTTGTATTTAATTGATGATTTAATTGAAAGCGAGTTTTCCGATTCGCATCCCGATTTTGTAACCGAGTATTATACCAATCGCCGTATTGATGATGTAAGTGGCCGACATACCGGAGCCTTTTTTACCGTAAAAGATGCTTTTGGTAAACAATTAGAAAATGTGGAAATAACGGTAGACAATAGCACCAAAACTGCCGAAACCGATCTTCACGGCGAAGCAGACATTATTGGCTTAAAAGCAGCTACTTACAATATTAGCTTTACATTAAAAGGCTTTGTTACACAAACAAAACCCGTAACCGTTGATAAAAGAAGAATGGTAGATGTAGAGCTGGTATTGGTGGCAGATAGTGGTGCAAAAGGTACCGTTACCCAAAACGGACAAGCTGCTGCTGGTCTGCCCGTAACGGTGGTGGGTAACAATATTTCGGCCATCACCGATGCCAATGGGCATTATATGTTGAACGATTTGCCCGCCGGCACCTACACACTGCAAACCAGTAATGCCAGTGGCGATAGTGACCATAAAACGATTACCATTGCTTTAGGGCAGGTGGTGGTGGTAGACTTGCAACTGTAAAGGACTAGGTGGGAATTACGATGTAAGATTTACGATTTACAATTTTGGGTTGTAGGTGATGAATAATAAAATGGTTGAAAAGCGAAAGCTTTTTGACCATTTTATTTATCTATATGCAAGGATTTAAGTTGTTAAATGATAAATCTTGATAAAGTTGTTGCCCTTTTACTTTGTATAATGAAATAAGTTAATATTGCAAGTACAAGAAAAATATGTTGAATACAAATTAAAAAATAGCAAAACCTTTTTTAAAATGGGCTGGTGGTAAAACACAGTTGATTAATGATATACAAAAAGCATTACCAACTGAAATTATACACAAACCGTTTACCTACATTGAACCATTTGTAGGCAGTGGTGCTATTTTATTTTGGATGCTGAGTAAATACCCTAATCTTAAAAAGGCGGTGATTAATGATATTAATGCCGATTTGATTAATACCTATAAAACCATATCCAACAAACCAAACGAACTCATTAGTTTGTTAACCGATTTACAAGCACAATATCATTGCATAAATGGCAATGAGGAAGCAGAAAAATTATACTACTACAATAAAAGAGAATTATACAACACCAGAACAACAGATTCTACCACACAAGCAGCATTGTTTATTTTCTTAAACAGAACCTGCTTTAATGGATTGTATAGAGTAAATGCCAAAAATGGTTTTAATGTGCCAAAAGGTAAGTATAAGAACCCTACTATTTGCGATGCAGAAAATATTGTTGCTGTTAGTAGTGCCTTGCAAAAAGTAGAGATACTTACTGGTGATTATCAACAAACACTAGACTTTGCAGCAGACACCAGTTTCTTTTATTTCGACCCACCATATAAACCACTCAGTAATACATCTAGTTTTAATTCTTATGCAAAAGATGTTTTTGATGATGCCGAGCAAATAAGGTTAAGAGATTTTTGCACAAGCATTGCAGCATTGGGTCATAAATGGATGTTGAGCAATTCTGATGTAAAAGGAAAAGATAGTAACGATACTTTTTTTGATGATATTTATAACGATTATTTTATTACTCGTGTTAGAGCAAGAAGAAGCATTAATGCAAATGCTGACAAAAGAGGTGAATTGAATCAGTTATATAATGCTGCTTAAAAATGAATTTAGACTTCAATACCAAACTTGCTGATGGTTATTCAAGCAATTCTCAAATAGCCAGAATATTAACTGAAGATTGGGTGAAACAAAATTCTTATTGCCCAAGTTGTGGATGTTTACCATTAAATGAATTCGCCAACAATAGACCTGTTGCTGATTTTTATTGTAGTACTTGTAGTGAAGAGTTTGAATTGAAAAGTAAAAATGGTACATTAACAAATACAATTACTGATGGTGCTTATTCTACAATGATTGAGAGAATTACTTCAAATCAAAATCCAAATTTTTTCTTTTTAACGTATACAAAAACTTGGTCTGTAAATAATTTCTTAATCATTCCAAAACAGTTTTTTACACCAGAAATTATTATAAAAAGAAAGCCATTATCAGACACAGCAAGAAGAGCAGGATGGGTTGGATGCAATATCGATATTTCTAAAATTACAGAAGCAGGAAAGGTTTTTAATGGCAGACCATATTCATATATTAGTTGGAATAAGACCAACTCAATCAATATCTGATTTAATGCAAGATGTTAAAGCTAGTTCTTCGAAATGGATAAATGAAAAACAGTTTGCACAAGGAAGATTTGAGTGGCAGGAAGGTTATGGAGCTTTTTCGTATGGCAAATCACAACTTAAAGATGTTGTTGCATATATCAATAGTCAAGAGCAACATCATAGAATAAAAACTTTCAAAGAAGAGTACATTGATTTCCTACAAAAGTTTGAGGTGGAATATGATGAGAAATTTATTTTCAAAGATTTAGTTTGATATATCGTGCCTACGGCACTTGTTTGTTCTTGTTTATTTTTTCTACCAACATACTATCCCTAAAGGGATTTTTTTCTTTCTAACAATGGTTTATCTATTCAAAGTGGTGAAATAGTTAGTGTAAATAAAGGAGATTGGGACACATCAAAAGGTTTTGAGTATATCAATAATTTCAATAGGCAATGGCTTACACTGGTAAGAGATAAAATGAAAGAAAATGCTACTATTTGGATTAGTGGCACAATGCATAATATTTTTAGTATTGGGCAAATATTAACAGAGCTAAACTTTAGAATTTTAAATGTAGTTACTTGGGAGAAAAGCAACCCACCACCTAATTTCTCTTGCAGGTTTTTTACCCATTCAACCGAGCAAATTATTTGGGCAAGAAAAAGTGATAAAGTGCCTCATTATTACAACTACGAATTAATGAAGCAATTGAATGGTGGTAAGCAAATGAAAGATGTGTGGAAACTTCCGGCTATTGCTCCTTGGGAGAAAAGTTGTGGTAAACATCCAACACAAAAACCACTATCTGTTTTAACCAGAATTATTTTAGCATCCACCAAACCTAATGCTTGGATATTAGACCCATTTGCAGGTAGCAGCACGACTGGCATTGCAGCTAATTTAGCAAATAGAAGATATTTGGGTATAGATATGGAAAAAGAGTTTTTAAATATCAGCAAGAATCGAAAATTAGAGATAGAAAACAAAATTACAGCTGCAAAATACAAAGAGAAAATAAATGGCTTTAACAACAAAAAAGAGTTGGAATTGTTTTTATTAGACGAACCTAAAGAGGAATATGGAAATGAATTAATACTATGAGTTTTTCTAGTGGTTTGTGTCCCACCAACCTTAACAAATTTTTTCTAGTGGTTGGTGTCCCACCAACCATAACAAATTTCGATTTGTGAGACACAAACCGATAGAACATGTAGAAATCTTGTTCATCCATTCATCTTGTAAATCCTGATTCAGACTATTAATTTCGGTTTGTGAGATACAAACCGATAGAGCATGTAGAAATCCTGTTCATCCATTCATCTTGTAAATCCTGATTCAGACTATTAGTTTCAGTTTGTGAGACACAAACCGATAGAGCATGTAGA
>CANGOT010000175.1 GCA_947455425.1 Chitinophagaceae bacterium
AGAATTAGAGAAGCCGATTTATCCAGCCGATTTATTTAAATCAGATTACAATTTTGTAATAAAAAAACTCGGATTTACTAATGATGAATTTCAAAAATATCTAAATGAAACTCCTGTTTCACATTCTAAATTTGATATGAGTCTTTCAATATTTGATGAAATCCCACAACTAAAATTTTTCAAAAAGATTTTCAAAAAATAAAATGATACGATTTGCCATAATTGGTTGTGGAAGAATTGCCCAACGACATGCTGAACATATTAATAAATTGGGCAAACTTATAGCTGTTTGTGATAATGTAAAAGAAAAAGCGGATGAATTAGCAACAAAATATAATGTTACTCCATATTATGATATAACAGCACTGCTAGAAAAAGAAAAAAATATCGATGTTGTTGCTATCTGTACACCTAATGGTTTACATGCACAACACGCCATAGAAAGCTTAAAAGCTGGATTTCATGTTTTATGCGAAAAACCAATGGCAATTGATGTGAGTGACTGCGATAAAATGATTCAAACCGCCGAAAAAGTAAACAAGCGATTATTTGCTATTAAACAAAATAGATTCAATCCTCCTGTACAGGCAGTTAAAAAAGTAATTGATGATGGGAGGTTAGGCAAAATTTATAGCGTTCAATTAAGTTGTTTTTGGAATAGAAATGCAGATTATTATCAAAATTCCTGGAAAGGAACAAAGGCATTAGATGGTGGAACTTTATTTACGCAGTTTAGTCATTTCATTGACTTGCTATATTGGATGATTGGAGATATTAAAGATGTTCAAGCTTACACAGCCAACTATGCACACAAAGGAATTATTGAGTTTGAAGATACTGGTGTTGTAATTGCAAAATTTCAAAATGGTGCAATAGGAACAATTAATTATACTGTGAATAGTTATGAAAAAAATATGGAAGGTTCGCTAACAATTTTTGGTGAAAAAGGAACTGTGAAAATTGGCGGACAATATTTGAATGAACTAGAATATCAAAATATTGAAGGATATAGAATAGAAGAACTAGCAACAGGGAATACTGCAAATAATTATGGATCTTATCAAGGCTCAATGAGCAATCACGATAAAGTCTATGAAAATTTAATTGATGTTTTAATGAATAACGCAAGTATTTCAACCAGTGCATTCGAAGGATTAAAAACAGTTGAAATTATCGATAAAATATATTATAAAGCTAAGCAGTTAGAAAGATGAACGAACCAATAAAGTTGCATAGTAAAATTATTGATGTTCAATTTGGCGAAAATGTTAAAATTGTTGAACCCTTAAATTTATATGGGTGTTCAATTGGTAACAACTGTTTTGTTGGTCCTTTTGTGGAGATACAAAAAGAGGTTGTTATTGGAAGCAATACAAAAGTACAATCACATACGTTTATATGCGAATTAGTAACTATAGGAAAAGAGTGTTTTATTGGTCATGGGGTAATGTTTATTAACGATTTATTTGAAGATGGTAAACCTGCAAACGGTAATAAATCAAAATGGAAACATACCAGTATCGGAAATAATGTTTCAATTGGTTCAAATGCAACTATTTTACCTGTTAATATTTGTGACAATGTGGTTATAGGTGCGGGTTCAGTAGTAACAAAAGATATTTTAGAACAGGGGGTTTATGTAGGAAATCCTGCCAGGAAAATCAAAAAAACTGGTAGTCAGCTTTAAATGAAATTAACAAACAAAGTAATACTTATTATTTCACCTCAGGCCTGGGGTAATATGTATTTGGCAAAGCATCATTACGCAATGGAGCTGGCTAAACTTGGAAATGAAGTTTACTTTATGAATCCACGAGAAAAGCAAAAAACAAAAAATGAAGTAGAGATTGTTAATAGCAACATTTTGCCTTCTCTGTTTTTAATATTTCATAAAATCCCTTTTCCCTACATCATTAAGTTTAAATGGATTGGATTATTTCATTTTCTGATTAGATTTCACATAAAAAAAATCGAAAAGAAAATTGGAAAAAAAATAGATATTGTCTGGAACTTTGACTTAGGATATTCATACCCATTTAAATTTTTTTCCAGTGCTACCTATAAAATTTTTATGCCACTTGACACACCTGCGAATAAAGTAGGTTTTAGTTCTGCTAAAGGTGCTGATATTATAATTTCAGTGACAAAAGAAATACTCGAAAAATATAAAAAATATGATATCCCTAAATATTTGTTAAATCATGGTTTGTCTAGTTATTTTATTAATCCAGTGCAACTAGAAAATGTAAAAGACAATATTATTCGAATAGGCCTTTCTGGTAATTGGCTAAGAAAAGATATAGATACAAAATGTTTGTTGCAAATCGTTGAGGAAAATCCAAATGTTATATTTGAGTTTTGGGGGTCTTATCAACAGAAACAATCAAATATTGGAGGAGGGTCGGATGAAGAAGCGAAACATTTTATTAATAGTTTGCTGAGCAAAAAGAATGTAATATTTCATGGAACAGTTCATCCAAAAGAATTAGCAGTAGCCTATCAGCGAATGAATGGTTTTTTAATTTGTTACGATATTTTAAAAGATCAATCGCAGGGAACAAATTATCACAAAATAATGGAGTATTTAAGTACAGGTAAAGTTATTATTTCGAGTAATATTACCTCGTATTCAAATCTTCCTGAACTTATTAGTATGACTCCTGAAAGAAATAGTAATCAAAATTTGCCGAAACTGTTCAAAAAGATAATTAGTGAAATTGATCATTGTAATACAGAGTATTTGCAAAAAGCAAGAATAAATTTTGCTCAAGCAAACTCATATTCTAATAATATAAAAACTATTGAAAATATCTTAGAGGATCCAAAATATGTATCTAATATATTTTGATATTTTTCTTTTTTTATAATAAATGAAACCACAATTAATTTTATATATTGGCAGTTTGTCGCCCAACTGTAATTGCTATAAACGTTATAAAACACTCTTAGATTTGGGTTACAATGTTGTTGGAATTGACATTGATAAATCTATATATGTAAAGAACATAACAGCGAGTATTCATCATAGATTTAGTATTGGTTATGGCATATACAAATTAAAGCAGCAAGTTATAAAAGCAGTAGACGAATTAAAACCCGACTTAATTTGGGTAGATAATAAACCATATTTGATGGAATCTACCCTAAAAAAAATTATTAAAAAACTGCCCAAAGTAAAATTGATAAATGTTGTAACCGATGATGCTAATGGTAGATATAGATCGTATTGGTGGGTAACAAGAAAAACAGCAAAATATTATCATCATCATTTTGTTCAAAGAACTGAAAATATTGAAGAGTATTATAATTGGGGAGCAAAAAAAGTAGATTATTGTTTGCGGTCTTTTGATCCCAATTTTCATAAAATTGTTACATTAACTATTGATGAGAAAAAACAATTTTCTTGTAATGTAGGATTCATTGGTTCGTATGAAGAGGAGCGAGCAGAATTTATTGCTTATTTAATTAAAAATGGAGTTGCTGTAAATGTTATTGGTGATGGATGGATAAATAAAAAGTACTGGAGCACAATTGCTCCACACTTTATTAGTAAAGGGGTTTATTCTGACGAATACGTTAAAAGATTAAATGCAATGCAAATCGCAGTGCATTTTATAAGAGTTGCAAATCGAGATCAACAAGATAGCCGAACTTTTGAAATACCTGCTTGTGGTGCTTTTATGATAGCACAACGCACGCCTGTTCATGAGAAATTATTTGATGAAAATAAAGAAGCTGTTTTTTTTGATACAAAAGAAGAACTATTAGAAAAAGTAAAATATTATCTGGAAAATGTTTCTGAAAGAAAAGCAATTGCAGAGGCGGGACATGCAAAATGTTTTACTGCAGGATACACTCATAGCGATAGATTAATTGATGTTCTAAATAAAGGATGGTATAACTAAATAAAGATGCTAGATAGAGTTGTAGTTGCTATTTATATTCACCCAGATTATTATCCACCTACTATTAATGCTGTTAACTGCTTAGCAACATTATATAAGGAAGTTATAATAGTAACTGGAAATAATTGTAAGGATGATTATTTTATTGGGGATAATATTAAAGTTAAAAAAATTGGAAAGTATTATTCTCCAATCAACTTTGAGAAAACATCAACCCTTTATAAAGTAATTGTATTTTTAAAGTTTACTTTCCATTTTTTTAAAAATACTTTTAGTAATAAGTGCGACTTAATTTTAATGTATGATGCAATTCCATTGTTCTCATTTTCATTGTTTAAAAGATTGATTAAAAAAACAAAGACAACCTGGTATCATAATCATGATATGCCAAATATAAAATCGGTTAGTAAATTTTCAATTGGTTGGTTTGCAGCTAAGTTCGAAAAGAAAACACTGCAGTCAATGAAAATATTTTCACTGCCAACAAATGATAGGTTGGTGTATTATCCAAATCTTCAACCTCAAATAAAGTATTTCGAACTTCCAAACTTTCCGTCTCAAAAAATTTATAATAGTTCACCATCAGCTCATGCTAAAATAATAGACGATAATTTTATTAGAATTATATATCAAGGCACAATTAGCCCTGGACATGCCATTGAAGAAGTTGTTAGATTGCTGCCGAATAAAATTCATAATAAAAACTTGCAATTAACACTTAAAGGAAAAGTAAAAACAGAATATAAAAATAAAATTAATGATTTAGCAAAAAAGTATAATGTCGAAAATAAGTTGCATTGGGTTGGAATAGGTGCTTATAAAGAAGTACAGGAATTAACCAAACAACAACATATTGGGTTGGCAATACATTTAGGAAACATTCCACAGGGAACTGCATCAAATAAAATTTATGAGTATGCCGCTTGTGGCATACCCGTGATCGTATACGATAATCAGCAATTTAGAAAACACCTTGGTGATTTTAGTTGGGCTATTTTTACTAATGCTACAGAGGATTCATTATTAAAAAGTATTGAATATTGTTGCAGTAATCTTGAAGCACTTTCAAAAAGTGCAAAAAATGACTTTAACAAAATTTTTTATTTTGAAAAAAATTTTAGTGAAATTGCTAATTTTTTAATGAATAAAACTGTCATCTAATCGTTTGTTTGCAAATAAAAAAACAAAATGAAACTTAATACTTCCCAAAAGATATTACTTATTTTCTTAATCATTGGATTGGCTCTAGCATTTTGGGGGGTTGATTACTATTTTATTCCTGCTGCCTTTTTTGTTGTTTGGTTAATACATATGTTAAAATCTGTATCCGAAGGATTTATGATTAGGAAAATTTTTGTTATATTCCTAGCCTTGCAGTACTGTTTAGGATCAATACTCTCTTATGCATTTACAGATCCCACAAGTATTTACAGAATGATGGTTCCATCGAGCGAATATTTTTCATATTCTTTTCCCGCGGTTATGCTTATGAGTTTTGGACTATTTATAGGAACAGGGAAATCTGATGAAGATATTATTTTTAGAAATTTAAATTTATCGTTTAATGAGCTAAAAATTAATGATAAACTTATTACAGGAATGATGGTTTTTTCTGTAATATCAAACTACATTCTCGAAGGGGCAGGCTTGCCCGAGGCATTAGCTTTTGTATTCTATTTAATATTTGGATTAAAATACGCCTACGTTTGTTATCAAATTATAACAAAACCTAAGATTAATCTATGGTTACTTGCAAT
>CANGOT010000176.1 GCA_947455425.1 Chitinophagaceae bacterium
AGGTGAAAAAAGCTTTTGGAATTAAATAGAAAAAGTAATAGAATAAAAAAGAGGCTGTCTCACAATAAGAAGGCAGCCTCTTTTTTTATTCAGGTTTATGAACTGGCATTATATTTGGCTTGAAACGCAAAATTTATAAAATGAAAAATATCTTAATACTTCTTACCGCTTTAATTACAAGTAACTCATACGCTCAATTCGATCAATTAAAAAAGGCAGTTTCAAAACCAATAGGTGATGTAAAAAATATTATTTCTCCCAAAAAAGATTCTTTATCAACAAATGATGTAATCAGTGGTTTAAAAGAAACTCTCAATAAAGGCATTGAAAAAGGAACTTCACAATTATCTGCTATTGATGGTTTTTTTAAAGATGCTGCCATTAAGATTTTAATGCCCCCTGAAGCTGTAAAAGTTGAAGAGAGTTTGCGTAAAGTAGGAATGGGAAATCAAGTTGATGCTGCAATTTTAAATATGAATCGAGCTGCTGAAGATGCTTGTAAAACTGCCTCCCCTATATTTATTACTGCAATTAAAAATATGAGTTTTACTGATGCCTGGGGAATTTTGAAAGGAGGCGATAAGGCTGCAACAAACTATCTTCAAAAGCAAACAATAACAGAATTAACTAATTCTTTTAAACCAGTCATTGAACAAGCTTTAAATAAGATTGATGCAACTAAATATTGGAACACCCTATTTAGTAATTACAATAGATTTAGTTTTAACAAAGTAAATCCGGACTTAACAGCTTATGTTACAGAGAAGGCTCTGTCGGGTATTTTTTATCAATTAGCACTTGAAGAACAGAAAATAAGAAAAGACCCCGCAGCTCAAACAACTGATTTGCTTAAAAAAGTGTTTGGAGGAAAGTAGTTAAGTAACATTTGCAATCAAATTGTCAAAACTTTGAATACCTAATAATTTTTCAGAAATAAATCCTTCTGCATACATCACCCCAATTCTTTTACCAAGCATCATTGCTCTAGCATTAACTGTTTCTAGAAACTGAGGAGAGGAGATATAAGTTTGTGGTTCATTTAAATTCTCATTATGAAATTGTGTGTTATAACACTTTATAGACTCCATTTTCTTATCGTGATGAGCAGAAACATCTAACGCAAAATCTGGCTGAATAAATCTATCTTGAATATAATGAAACACATAAGCAGGACGATGTTGTTCTTGCAAATTTCCTTCATTATCTTTTGTTTCAATTTTCCTGAGTCCGCTTAAAAAAGCAGCATCTGCAACAAGTTTAGCACTCCTACCATGATCGGGGTGCCTATCTTCAAGTGCATTACAAAGAATAATTTGTGGTTTATATTTTCTAATAATTTGAATCACTTTTCTTTGATGATGTTCATCATTCTGAAAAAAGCCATCTGCCATTCTTAGGTTTTCTCTTACAGTAACACCTAACACTTTTGCAGCATTAGCAGCTTCAATTTTCCTTGTTTCAGCCGTTCCTCTTGTTCCAAGCTCGCCTTGGGTTAAATCTATTATTCCAACTTTTTTACCTTCTGCAATCACTGCTAAAATTGTTCCTGCACATCCCAATTCAACATCGTCCGGATGTACACCAAATGCTAGTATATCTAATATCATATTTATAAAATGTTTGTGAAATAAATCATTGACAATAAAAAAACCTTCGACATTTCCAGTGGAAGGTTTTTTATATCAAAATCTAAAAATTCATTAAATAGTTACTGTTTCTTCTTCACGTGGTTTTATTTCAAAAATAATTTTTCCATTTTCTTTATCAAGTTTTGCTACTAATACATCTCCATTTTTAATAGTTAAACTCAATATTTCTTCTGCCAAAGGATCTTCTAAGTATTTTTGTATTGCTCTATGTAAAGGTCTTGCCCCAAACTGAACATCATAGCCTTTATCAGCAATAAAATCTTTAGCTTCATCTGTTATCTCTAAACTAAAACCAAGAGTTGTTAGGCGTTTAAAAACATTCGCCATTAAAATATCAATGATATTGTTGATATTATCTTTTGTTAATGAATTAAAAATAACAACATCATCAATTCTATTTAAAAACTCTGGTGAGAAAGTCTTCTTTAAAGCTTTTTCAATAACAGCCTTATTACTCTCTTCTTGATTTTGTATACGGGCAGCAGTTGCAAAACCAACACCATCACCAAACTCTTTCAATTGTCTAACTCCAATGTTTGAAGTCATGATAATCATAGTATTTTTGAAATTAACTTTCCTACCTAATCCATCTGTTAACTGACCATCATCTAAAACTTGTAAAAGAATATTATAAATATCTGGATGTGCTTTTTCAATCTCATCTAAAAGAATTACGCAATATGGCTTACGGCGAACTTTCTCAGTTAATTGCCCACCCTCTTCATAACCAACATAACCGGGAGGAGCTCCCACCAAACGTGTAACAGTAAACTTCTCCATGTACTCACTCATATCAATCCTTATCAAAGCATCTTCACTATCGAACATATATTTTGCAAGGCTTCTGGCTAACTCAGTTTTTCCAACTCCTGTTGGTCCAAGGAAAATGAAGGTACCAATAGGTTTTTTAGGGTCTTTTAAGCCTACCCTATTTCGCTGAATTGCTTTTGTTACTTTGGCAATAGCATCATCCTGACCAATAACCATACCTTTCATATCCTCACCCATATTTCTTAGCTTAATGGTTTCTGCTTGTACCATACGCTTTACAGGAATTCCTGTCATCATACTCACCACTTCTGCAATATGTTCTTCACTAATTGGATAACGTTTATTCTTGCTATCTTCTTCCCAAATCCCTTTGGCTTTTTCTAGTTCATTTCCTAGGTTTTTTTCTTTGTCACGAAGGGCTGCGGCCTCTTCAAATTTCTGACTTTTTACAACCTTATTTTTCTCTATTTTAACTTCTTCTATTTTCTTTTCAAGTTCAACAATATCTTGCGGAACATTGATGTTTTTTAGATGAACTCTTGCACCAACTTCGTCTAATACATCTATAGCTTTGTCGGGCAATAATCTATCAGTCATATATCTATCACTCAACTTCACACAAGCTTCTATAGCTTCTTCATCATACACAACGCTGTGAAAATCTTCATATTTACTTTTAATATTTGTAAGTATTTGAATAGTTTCTTCAACGGTTGGCGGATCAATGATTACTTTTTGGAAACGTCTATCCAAAGCCCCATCTTTTTCTATGTACATCCTGTACTCATCTAAAGTTGAAGCACCGATACATTGCAATTCACCTCTTGCCAATGCTGGTTTGAAAATATTGCTTGCATCTAAACTTCCACTTGCTCCACCTGCTCCAACAATAGTGTGAATTTCATCTATAAAAAGAATCACATCTCTGTTCTTTTCTAGCTCATTCATAATCGCTTTCATTCTTTCTTCAAACTGTCCACGATATTTTGTACCTGCAACTAAAGCAGCAAGGTCAAGGCTTATCACTCTTTTGTCAAACAAAACACGGCTTACTTTTCTTTGTACAATTCTTAAAGCCAATCCTTCAACAATCGCAGTTTTACCAACCCCTGGCTCGCCAATTAGAATAGGGTTATTCTTCTTTCTACGTGACAAGATTTGTGAAACCCTTTCAATTTCATTTTCGCGACCCACAATCGGATCTAAGTTGCCGGCCTCAGCAATTTTAGTAATATCCCTACCAAAGTTATCTAGAACAGGGGTTTTGCTTTTTGTATTAGCTCCTTGTTTAGAAGGGCCTGATCCGCCACTTTGAGGTTTAAAACTACCTGATTTATCATCATCAAAATCATCATCATCATTATCTGTAAAATCAGCTTTAGGGCTTGGTGGAGGTGTGCTACCAAGATTGCCAGATGTACCCACCATGCCTAGTTCATTTCTGAATATATCATAATCAATATTAAACTGATTGAGAATTTGTGTTGCTAGATTTTCTTTGTTTTTAAGAATGCTGAGTACGATATGCTCACTTTCTACAAGAGGGCTTTTAAGAGCTTTCGCTTCGAGGACTGTAATACGAATTACTTTCTCTGCTTGTTTAGTTAAAGGTAAACTATTTATGTTGGCAATATTTTTACCAGCTTTATCTTTAATGGCCAACTCAATCTCTTTGCGAAGTTCATATAAATCTACGTCGAGTGATTGCAGCACTTTTACTGCGAGGTTTTCTCCATCGCGTATTAAACCAAGAAGTAAATGCTCTGTACCAATAAAATCGTTGCCTAAACGAAGTGCTTCTTCTCTACTAAACGCTATGATTTCCTTTACTTGGGCTGAAAAATTATTATCCATAATTTATTTTTGGATTGAATACAATATTAACGAATATTTTTGACTAAAGTTGTTAAAAAAATTCAACAAAATTTCATTGTTAAAAACTTATTATGGAAGTCAAAATTAGTACCAAAGAAAAGTTCACTGTTATAACTCCAATAACACCTCATATTTATGACAATCTTGCCGAGGAACTTAACATTACCTGCCTTAACTGTTTAAGTCAAGAAATAAAAAATGTTGTTTTAAACTTACAAGCCGTTACAACTATTGACGAGGAAGCTGCTAAAACCCTTGCAAATTTGCAGCAACAGTTTTATGAAAACAATGCAAGCTTTGTTTTGTGTCAAATAAAACCTCAACTCGAAAATATATTCGATAAATATGAGCTTTTAGATTTCTTAAATATTACACCAACAGAGAGTGAGGCTTGGGATATTGTGCAAATTGAAGAAATCGAAAGAGAAATGATGGATAGTGAGGATGCATAGATTTAGAGCATCTAGCAATAAAAAAGCCACAACATTTCTGTTATGGCTTTTTTAAATTTTATTTGAAATAACTAAGCAACAGCTTGTTTTACTAAATCGGCAGCTTCACTTAATAATATGGCACTTTGAACTTTTAAGCCACTATCATCAATTAGTTTTTTTGCTTCAACAGCATTGGTTCCTTGAAGTCTTACAATAATAGGAATATTGATATTGCCTAATTTATTGAAAGCTTCAATAACGCCAGCAGCAACTCTATCGCAACGAACGATACCTCCAAAAATGTTAATCAATATTGCTTTAACATTAGGATCTTTCATAATAATTCTAAAACCAGCTTCTACTGTTGTCGCATTTGCACTACCGCCTACATCAAGAAAGTTTGCAGGCTCTCCACCAGATAATTTAATCATATCCATTGTTGCCATAGCAAGTCCAGCTCCGTTTACCATACAGCCAACATTTCCATCAAGTTTTACAAAGTTTAAATTAAACTCTCCTGCTTCAACTTCAGTAGGATCTTCTTCTGTAACATCACGCAAAGCAGCAATATCAGGCTTTCTCATCAATGCATTATCATCGATATTCATCTTACAATCTACAGCAATGATTTTATCATCACTTGTTTTGAACAAAGGATTAATTTCTAACATCCCACAATCCAAACCAACATAAGCATTGTAAAGATTGGTAACAAACTTTACACAGTTTTTAAATGCATCACCACTTAATCCAAGATTAAATGCAATTTTTCTAGCTTGAAAACCTTGTACACCGCCACTTGGGTGAATCCACTCTTTAAATATTTTTTCAGGAGTGTGATGAGCAACTTCTTCTATATCCATTCCTCCTTCAGTTGAATACATAATTACGTTTTGTCCTTTTGCTCTATCAAGCAAAATTGACAAG
>CANGOT010000177.1 GCA_947455425.1 Chitinophagaceae bacterium
AATAACCAGGCAAGCACTAATAAAACTGTGTCAATTATTCCAGGAAATAATAATATTGGTAATACCCATGCTTGTGGTGTTAATAATTTGCAATTTATCAATTATATTATCGATGGAGTAAGTTATACACACACTAAAGAATGGACAGGCTATTACTTAAGTCAAAATATACCGTTAACACACGAAATTTATGGTGATGCTGATAGTACTTCACAACAATATCATCGCATTAATTTCACCATTGAGGGAAGTAATATTGGTGGAAGTTATTTGAGAGCAGTGAATGTATACAGTCCAACAGGTAGTGGCTATACAAAATTTAGCACTAGTAATACATTAGCCAATTTAACCGAAGTTGCAACTAATGTTGGTGGTTTTACTGCTGGCGATTTTTCAACGGTTGTTTCAGAAATTGTGAATGGAGCTAATATAAATCACACCATACAATGCAGTTTTAGGGTGAAACGGAACAATTAGTTTGTTGTTTGTTTTGTTTAGAGGTGCAATCTTTTAGAAAGGCAGCACCTCTTATATTTGCACAAATCATAACAAGCAACATGACGATTAGTTACAATTGGTTAAGTGAGTATTTACCCGAAATTTTAGAGCCCGAAAAATTATCTAAAATCCTTACTTCAATAGGGTTAGAAGTGGAGAGTTTAGAAAAATTTGAAAGCATTAAAGGTGGATTAAAAGGATTGGTAATTGGAGAAGTATTGGAATGTGAAAAGCATCCAAATGCAGATAAACTTTCTGTTACGAAGGTTAATGTTGGAAGTGGTGAACCCTTGCAAATTGTTTGTGGTGCCCCAAATGTTGCTGCCGGACAAAAAGTAGTCGTTGCAACTGTTGGTACAACCATCTATCCTACAACCGGCGAGCCACTAACCATGCGTATTGCGAAAATCAGAAGTGTTGAAAGTTATGGGATGATTTGTGCTGAAGACGAAATTGGTTTTGGAACAAGCCATGCTGGTATTATGATTTTACCAAACGAAGTTATTGTTGGCACTAAAGCATCCGATTATTTTAAACCTTACAGCGACTGGGTGTATGAAATAGGATTAACGCCAAACAGAATGGATGCTATGAGCCATTTGGGCGTTGCTAAAGATGTTTGTGCTTATTTGACGCATCATCAAAACGGAGTAGCCAAAGTTAAATTACCCTATTCAAATGGATTTAAACCAGACCATACAACATCCCAAACAAAAGTTACGGTTGAAAATACAGATGCCTGTGCAAGATATGCAGGTGTGAGCATTAGCAATATAAAAGTAGCCGAGTCTCCTAAATGGTTAAAAGATAAATTACTGGCAATTGGTGTTAGAAGCATTAACAATATTGTTGATATTACTAACTACATTCTTCACGAAACAGGGCAACCTTTACATGCATTTGATGCTGATGAAATTACTGGCAATCATGTTATTGTTAAATGTCTGCCCGAGGGAACAAACTTTCTTTCTCTTGATGAAAAGGAAAGAAAACTTACTGCTACTGATTTAATGATTTGTGATGGAAATGAGCAGCCAATGTGTATTGCAGGCGTTTTTGGTGGTATTAAAAGTGGTGTGAAAGAAACCACCACTAACATTTTTTTAGAAAGTGCCTGGTTCAATAATATCTCTGTAAGAAAAACATCTTTGCACCACAATCTAAGAACGGATGCTGCTACAAGATTTGAAAAAGGTGTAGACATCAGTAATACTGTTAATGTGCTAAAACGTGCAGCATTATTGATTAAAGAAATAGCCGGTGGAGATATCAGCAGCAATATTATTGACATATATCCTCAGCCAAAAGAGAAAACACAGATCTCAATAAAATATCACTACATCAAAAAATTGAGTGGAAAGAATTATCATCCCGACGCTGTCAAAAAAATATTAGAAGCATTGGGTTTTGAAGTTGTAAGAGATGGTATTGATGAATTGCAAATTGCAGTGCCTTTTAGTAAACCCGACATTACTTTGCCTGCAGATATTGTTGAAGAAATTTTGAGAATTGATGGTATCGACAGTATAGAAATTCCTGCTACAATTACCTTGTCACCTTCTATCAATCAACTGGCGGGTAAAGAAAAACTTAAAGACAAAATTGCTACCTATCTGGTTGGACAAGGATTCAATGAAATTCTTACCAACTCTATCACCAATAGTAAATACTACAATGAAGAAGTATTAGCATACACTGTTAAAATGGTAAACAGTTTAAGTGCAGATTTAGATATTATGCGTCCATCATTATTAGAAACCGGACTAGAAGCCATTTCCTTTAATATGAACCGCAAAAACAACAATCTTCAGTTTTTTGAAATAGGCAAAACCTATCTGCAAAAAGAAGTGGGTTCTTATAAAGAAGAAGAGCATTTGGCTTTGTATCTTACAGGCAATAACCACGAAGATGAATGGAAAGAAAAATCAAAACCTAATGATTGGTATCGTGCAAAAGGTATTGCTGCTGCTGTTTTAACACTTTGTGGATGCATCAATGTTAGCTTTAATAAAATTGAAAATGTTACAGAGATTTTCAATGGCAAACAAAAGCTTGGTGTGTTGTATGAAGTAGTAAAAACTACATTAAATAAGTTTGATATAAAACAAGCAGTAGTGTATATTGATTTTGATTTTGCAGCATTGCTTAAAGCAATTGAGAATCAAAAAATTGTTTATAAAGAAATTTCAAAGTTCCCAATGGTGCAAAGAGATCTGGCTTTAATTGTTGATAGTAATGTGCAGTTTAGTGCTATTGAAAACACGATTGCTAAACAAAAAAATGCTAAGTTGCAATCTGCAAGATTGTTTGATGTTTTTGAAAGTGATAAGTTAGGAGCTGGTAAAAAATCAATGGCTGTAAACTTTACTTTTTTGGATGAAGAGAAAACACTTACCGATAAAGAAATCGAAGGAATGATGAATAAACTGGTTCAATCTTTTGAAAAAGAAATAGGAGCAGAAATAAGAAAGTAGTCCGTAGCTTATGCAAGATAAAATTAAAAATATTAAAGAAAAACTTCAATTACTGATAAAGCAATATCAACAATTGAAGAAAGAAAACTTGCAGCTACAAATAGCTCTCGAAAATGCACAATCCACCAATAATGAACAAGAAGAGCAAATCAGGCAACTTCAACATAAAATAGATACAGCCCAAATTGGTTCATCTCAATTATCAAAAGAAGAGAAAGCAACATTAGAAAAAAGAATTGATGGTTATTTAAGAGAAATTAATACTTGCCTCTCACTTTTAAACAAAGAATAAAATGGCAGAATTATTACCTGTAAATATTTTAATTGCAGATAGAACCTACCGACTTAGGGTATCGCAACAGGATGAAGAAATTTTGCGTAGAACTGTAAAGCTTATCAACGATAAAATTGTTGAATACAAAACCCAGCTCGCAGGAAAAGATATGCAAGATTATGTTAGTATGGCATTGCTTTGGTTTGCTACCTCTCAAAGCAAAAATTCAGGACTATTGTTGCAAGAAAGTGATGATGAAAAAGGCTTTGATTCTATTGAAGCAATACTAGATAGGGTTTTAGCAGAAAAATAAAACCTTAATAAATTATAATACACAAACAAATATTCATATGAATCTGACCATTACTTTCAACTTTCATAGCCTCTTATAATGATTCGGAACGCCGCTATAAAATAGGCCTAACCAGAAAAGGGTAGCAATAGTTTGTTAATACTAAAATATCTATACAACATAAAACCCTCCATTTGGAGGGTTTTATGTTGTATAGATCTAAACGAGGTTCGCTTAAAATTTCACAAACTTTTTAATGGAGCTTTCGCAGCCAGTTTCGCAATTAAGTTTAATGGTATAATTTCCGTTAGCCAACTTGTTTACATTGACTGATGTTGCATTTTCTCCTGAAAGTAATTGAACATTTTGTTGCATTACTATTTTACCATACATATCTGAAATAATCAATACTGCTTTTGTATGAGTAGGAGATACCATATTTACTTTTAAATTATCCTTTACTGGGTTTGGATAAAGTGATACAATATCTAATGCTGCTGCTTTTGTAGTTCTAACCAAAACAGTATTGCTAAAAGCAAATTTGCCATCTTTATCAACCTGCTTAAGTTTATAGTAAGTGTTAGAATTGGTTACAGTGGCATCGTTAAAAGTATAAGTAGTGGCAGATGTGCTATTGCCATTTATTCCTTTAGAAGCAATAAATGCAATTTTAATAAACTCATCATTATTATTACTATTTGAACGAAGTAATTCAAAACCAAGATTATTGTTTTCGGTAGCGGTTGTCCATATTAATTTATTATCAGCACCATTTTTCTCTCCTTTTAAATAAAGAGCAGCGGTAGGTAGAATTGTACCAAACTCATAACAACCAGCATCGGGTTTTCCAATACTTCTTGTTAAGCCAGTTATATCATCAATAACTCCTAATGCTGCACCAATATTATCAATGGCTGTAGCAGTTGGTTTAAAATTAGTGGCACTTGTGAATGCAGGGTCTGCACTAACACTCAAAGAGTCGTAAGCACCACCACTCACTGCTTGCCATGCGGCAAGTGTTGCGTAATTAGTTGCCTGTAATGATGCGATATTGCCGCTTGGGGCGTACAGAACATTGTTATTACTATTGATTATTGCAGCGGAACTTCCATAATATAAACAACCTTTAGCTCCTGTACCACTACGTGTGACTAATAGAATATTATTTCTAAAATCTATACCAGTTAGTTGCATTGGTTCGTAAATGCCATAAGTAACACCAGTGGTAGCAGTTTGATCGTCTAATACAATGGTATTATGATACATTTTGCAATTACCACCAAATGTGCAGGTAATGCCGTGAATAGCACCATTGCCATTCATATTATAGATCAGATTGTTTACCACAACATTCTCATGCCCAACAGCAGGAGAGGGGCTAACTCCAATAAAGAAACCATCGCTACTTTGTGTGCTGGTTGGCATTGCATCAAATAAATTATGTACTTTATTTTTTTCTATTAATGCTCCGGCACATCCTGTATTAATGTTGGCACCACCAGCTGATGTAGTGTTGGTGCGGGTTGGACGCGATATATCATTGTTACTCATTACCATTCCAGATGATTGATAGACTGCATACACCGCATAACTATACATATCTTTCATTGTATTTTGTCGAATGATATTATTAATATTTTGTGTACTTGAACCTGAATTGCCATATAGGTAAACACTGTAATAGCCACCTGTAATGGTGTTATTGGTTATTAAATTATTGTTGCCATTATTGCCTGATGAAGATAATGACACGATAGAGCCATTAATAAAAATCCCCATTGAAGATTGATTGGAAACTGTAGTGCTGGCTATAATGTTACATTTACGAATGATGTTGCTATCGGCCTGATTTGTTAGTAAAATTCCCCAACCTACTGTACCACCAGAAACATCAATTGTTAAGCTGTCAATAATTACATGGTCGGCACCATTTAAAATAATTGCTGCACGATTATTTGCATCAGATGTTGTGTATAATAAAGTAACACCATTACCATTAATCGTTAATGTGTTTGTTGTTGAACTACCAGCAATTTGTGGAATGGTAAAATGTTCGCTATAAGGACCACTACCAGG
>CANGOT010000178.1 GCA_947455425.1 Chitinophagaceae bacterium
AAACAGTACCGAGGAAGGAAAAGCAAAAAACAGAAGAACAGAATTTGCAGTAATAGGAATGTAATAAACAAACTATTGCCTTATTTTTTTATAACACTATAATTTACTTTATGAATAAGAATCTCACAGCAATTATTTGGAGCCTCTCAATTATTATCTCTGTTGCAATTATCGGTGGAGCATATAAGTATAGATACAAAACAGAAGAATCAATTAGTGTTACCGGTTTAGGCGAAAAAGATTTTGAAAGTGATTTAATTAATTGGACTGCTACATACTCAAAGAAATCGCTTGATTTAAAATCTGCCTATATTCAGTTGAAAGATGATGAAAAAATTGTAAAAAATTACTTAGTTTCAAAAGGAATTAAAGAAAACAATCTTTTGTTTTCAGCAGTAAATGTGCAAAGGCTTGAGGAGGATAGATACGATAATAATAATAAATTTATTGGACGCGTTTTTTCCGGCTATTCATTATCTCAATCTGTTAGTATCAGTTCAAAAGAAATAGATTTGGTTGAGGGTGTGTCGAGAGAAGTAACAGACCTCATTGAAAAAGGTATAGAATTAAACTCAGGATCACCATCATATTATTATTCAAAATTATCAGAACTTAAAATCGATCTGCTTGCAAAGGCTTCAGCCGATGCTAAACAACGAGCAGAAACTATAGCAAAAAGTGCTGGTGGGGGCTTGGGTAATCTTAAAAAAGCTAATATGGGGGTATTTCAGATTGTTGGAAAAAATCAAAATGAAACTTATGAAAATGGTGGAACTTTTAATACTTCCTCAAGAATTAAAACAGCCTCTATAACAGTTAAAACAGATTATACTATCAAGTAGTTTCGTTTGATTAAAACCATCATCTTGATAAAAAAAAATATTATTCATGTTCTTAATTCAAAAGTTGACCAGTATAATCACATAGATTTTATTGAGTCTGATCCTGTATCAATTCCTCACCAATTCACCAAAAATAAAGACATTGAAATTGCTGCTTTTTTTGCTGCAACTTTAGCTTGGGGCAACAGAAAATCTATTATTTCTTCCTGCAAAAAATTAATGCAAATAATGGATAACAGCCCTTATGAATTTGTTTTAAATTGGAAAGAAAACAGAAGACAACAAAAAGAAATTAAACATTTTGTTCATAGAACATTTAATGATATTGATTTGAAACATTTCATTGACTTTCTTCATTATCATTATGCAATAAAAAAAGAAATTTCGCTAGAAACCGCCTTCAGTAGTGGATTTCAGCAAAGTGATGAAAACGTAGAAAATGTCTTAAACAATTTTTATCATTACTTCTTTGATGAAAATATTTTTCTAGACTATGAAGCAAGAACCCATAAACATATTGCCGCTCCATTTAAAAAATCGGCTTGCAAAAGATTAAATATGTTTTTAAGATGGATGGTACGCAGCGATAAAAGTGGTGTTGATTTTGGTTTATGGAAAAGTATACACCCTTCTCAATTAGTTATGCCCATGGATGTTCATGTGGTAAATGTTGCTAATCATCTAGGCATCATTTCATCTGCAAAAACAAACTGGGAAAATGCTGTCGCTCTCACCAATCAATTGAAAACATTGGATGCTAGCGACCCTGTTAAATATGATTATGCTCTATTTAGCTTGGGCCTTGTTGAAGGGATTAAATAAAGCTACCATTTATACATTACACTTAAATTAATTACTCTGCCATCCAATGGAGCCCAGATTTCCTTAAACATTGGATTGCTTATATTAACAGGTTGAATAATAATTGACTCGTTTTTATTTTGTCTGAAATCAAATAAGTTTTCTGCATTTAAAACAAAAGAAATATTGTTTATGCTATATCGCATCATCGCAGCCATAAACACATAATCCATTTTAATTGTACCGTCATCTAAATACTGTTTTCCATTATATGCGGCTTCTACACCCGCTCTAAAATGCTTGTTAAACTCATACGCAATTACTGTTGCAATTTTGTTTCTTGCTATCAATGGCAAATTAGGGCTTACATCATTATATTTTCTTTTAGCATCGGTATAAACATATCCTAAATATAGTTCTAGTTCGTCTTGCTTTGCTGCAATAAAAGTTTCAAACCCTGCTGTAGTTAAGGATTTTGAATAGTTTTCATACTGATAATAAGTTTGAAGCGGAACAGAAGGAAGTGCATTAAGATGTATTGGATTTGAAATATTAGAATAAAAAAAAGTTTGATTAAATGTTAGTTCCCACTCGTCAACCTTCGTTTTAAAATTCACATCAAAATTTAATCCTACACTTTTTTCCGTTTTAATATTTGATGTATAGCCAAGTATATATGGATATTGTCTTTCATCTAAATCACTATTAATAAGTGCGGGTGTTTTATAGCCTAATCCTCCTCCAATCCTCATGGTTAAATGTGTGTTTGCTTTATACATTAATGATAATCTTGGCAATAAAAAGCCATTGTATTTTGAATGATAATCAAATCGCAAACCCGATTGCAAAATAAATTTTTCAAAAAACTTCCAATCATCTTGGGCAAATAAACCGATGGTGTTTGCAGCTTCATTTGGCAAGGAGTTATTTAAAGCCTCTATTGTTTTAAAATGTTCGCCATTGAAATTTATACCAGCAACATAATTATGATTCTTATGTTTTTTGGAATAAGCAAACTCGCTATACCAAAGGATTTGATTCGCTTTTAACGAAAATAAATTTGTATTAATATCTCTAGAATAGAAGTTGGTAGCAGTTTTTGCTGTAATGAAAGAGTTGTCTTTGTTTTTCTTTTCCCAAACAAGATCAACTGTATTTCTATTGCCTTTATTTGATATATAGAATTGATGAATTGCGTCGGTATTATTATTTAATACATTCATATCTCCTCCTTTTCTTTCTTCATAATTAAAGGTATATCCAATTGCAAGTGATGAATTTTTTTTGCCATAAAAAAACCATCTTGGATGTATAAAAATATTCTTCACATTAGGTACATCACTAAAGCCATCATTGTCTACATCAACCTGTTTTTGTAATGTTCCACCTGCATACATTGTATAGCCCATTGTTTTATTTCTTGCAGAAAAGAAAGAAGTAAAATTGTTTTCATTAAGTGATGATGTATTCAATGTGATGCTTCTATCGTGTACATTTAATTTTGGTTTTTTACTTATAAGATTAACCATTCCTGCAATAGCCCCACCACCATACAATGTAGAAGAAGCACCTTTTACTAGCTCAATTTGTTGTAAATCTAAAGGGGGAACTTGCAAGATTCCAAAGCTACCACTAAAGCCCCCAAACAAAGGCATTCCATCTCTTAATATTTGTGTGTATTTTCCTTGCAAGCCTTGAATTCGCAGGTCTGCACTTCCACTTGTGGCTGTTGTTTGCTGCACTTGTATGCCTGCAATATCACCCAAAATACTGGCAATATTCCCTGGCTTAATCTGATTTTCTTCATGCAACTCCTCTTGCCCTAACACTTCTATTTTTGTTGGCTGGTCTTCAATTCTACTATTCGTTCTTGACGAGGAAACAATTACAATATCATCAAGTTTTTCATCTTTTTCTTTCAATAAAATATTCAAATGAATATTCTGTTCAAGCATAATAGTTGTATCAAAACCATCATATCCTTCATAAGAGATATTTACAATATAGATCCCTTTTACTAAATTATTAAACAAAAAATCACCACTATCATTCGTTTTCTTAATTTGCTTTTTAGATAGTTTTATCGTAGCACCTGCCAACAAGGAGGTTTTCCCTTTTACAGTTCCAGATATATTAAACTGAGCATAAGACTTGACAGTAATAAGGAAGAAAAAGACATTAAAAATTAAATGTTTCATAATTATTTACAAAGCAATAACAAACAATAATCAAAAATAGAAGAGTGAAGATTTAATTCTTTTTAAAAAAGAAATGCATGTTATTTTGCAACTGTGAAAAAGAGAATTTTAATTTCCTGCATTTTTTTATTGAATTTAACTTGCGTTTTTGCACAATGCTCCATTTGCACAAAAACAGCTTCTCAACTTGGCGATGGCCCGGCACAAGGTTTAAATACGGCAATAGTTTATTTGATGATTACACCGCTTGCTATTATGGGTTTTGTTGGTTATAGATGGTGGAGAAAAGAGAAGATGCAACAAGATTTAGAAGCATAAAAAAATTCCTCTATTATTTACTTCATCTTGTTTTACTTTGCTGCCGAAATTAAAACATAATGAAAAAAATATTTCTTCCTTTTTTAGCAGTTACTATTACTGTTACTACAATGGCTCAAACAAAAAAAGCCCAACCAGCAAAAGCCACTTCAAGCAAGCCAGCAGCAACTAGTGCAGCTTCTACAACATCTTTAAAAACATTAAGAGACAGCACGAGTTATTCATTAGGCGTAAACATTGCCAGAAATCTTAAAGCACAAAACTTAGATAAAATCGATGCAATGCTTTTGTATAAAGGATTGAGTGATGTATTGTTAAACAAGAAAGTAGCTTTAGATGATGCAAATGCTAGTAAATGTGTAAACAGTTATTATCAACAAATGAATCCAGATAAAGGCAAAGCAAATAGCAATGATGCTAATAAAAATAACGCAGAGATTGCAAAAATAAAAGCTGCGGGGCAAAAATTTTTAGCCGAGAACGCAAAAAAAGAAGGTGTTGTTGTTATGCCTGAAGGATGGCAATATCAAGTGTTAAAAGCTAGTGATAGTAAAGAACATCCAACTGCTACCTCTACTGTTAAATGCCATTATCATGGAACTTTAACCGATGGAACCGTATTTGACAGCTCTGTTGATAGAGGCGAACCAATTAGTTTTCCATTAAATGGTGTTATTAGAGGTTGGACACTTGCTGTACCAATGATGACCGTTGGTAGCAAATGGAAGGTGTTTTTACCAAGCGATTTAGCTTATGGTGATAATGCTGCTGGTCCAAAAATTCCTGGAGGTTCGACTTTAATATTTGAAATAGAGTTGATAGGCATCGATAAAATGTAGTATTGTATTATTCTAATTACTAACTACTAATTGCTAACTACTAATTACTACAAAATGAAATGTACAGATGTACAAATGCAGAATGAGAAAGAAACTAGAGCGGGTTTTGGAGATGGTGTTTTTGAGGCAGGAAAAGCCAATCCAAATGTAATGGTGCTAACAGCCGATTTAGCAGGCTCGATGAAAATTGCCAGTTTTATTAAAGCGTTTCCAGAGAGATTTGTTCAATGTGGTATTGCAGAAGCTAATATGATAGGCATTGCTGCAGGTTTAACCATTGGAGGAAAAATTCCTTATACTACCACTTTTGCAAACTTTAGCACAAGTCGTGTGTATGATCAAATTCGCCAGAGTATTGCATATAGTGGTAAAAATGTAAAAATTTGTGCATCACATGCTGGCCTTACTTTGGGTGAGGATGGAGCCACACATCAGGATTTGGAAGATATTGGAATGATGAAAATGCTTCCAGGGATGACCGTGATTGTTCCGTGTGATTATAACCAAACCAAAGCTGCAACTCAAGCAATTGCAGATTATGAAGGACCTGTTTATTTAAGATTTGGTAGACCAAAATGGGCAAATTTTACTGCCGAGG
>CANGOT010000179.1 GCA_947455425.1 Chitinophagaceae bacterium
GTGCAATAGAAGTCATGAAGAATAAAGCAGAGGAAAAAGGAATTACACTAAACAGTTCAATAATTGATAAAGAAATATCTCAACAGCTTATTGGCGATCCATTTAGATTAAATCAATTGCTGCTTAATTTAATATCTAATGCTATAAAATTCACCGAAAATGGGCAAGTGGATGTTACAATTAGTTTACTGAAAAATACAGAAATTAATCAAAAAATTAAAATTGAGATTCATGATACTGGTGTTGGAATTGATGAAAACTTTATTAAACAATTATTTCAAAAATTTTTACAAGAAGATAACTCCTATACAAGAAGATATGGTGGTAGTGGCTTGGGTATGAGCATCTGTAAAGAAATTGTTGATTTAATGGGTGGGGATATAACCGTAAAAAGCAAAAAAAGTGTAGGTACTTGTGTAGAAATTGTTCTGACACTTCAAAAAAGTAAAAAGAATTCAAAAAAGCAAAGCACAAAAAAAATAAACCAAACTAATGTAATTGTTAATAAAAGAATACTTATTGCAGATGACAATGAAATGAACAGAACTTTAGCAAATATCATTCTGCAAAGTCATAAAGCTATTGTAACCGAGGCTAAAAATGGGGTTGAAGTTCTTAATGAATTGTCAAAAAATAATTATGATTTAATATTAATGGACATTGAAATGCCCGTATTAGATGGTTTAAATACAACCATTAAAATCAGAGAAAAAATTAGCAAAACAATTCCAATAATCGCTTCTTCTGCATTTGTATTAAAAGGCGACAAAGAGAAGTTTCTATCTGTTGGAATGAATGATTATATCTCTAAGCCATATAGAGAAATTAATTTTGTTGAAATAATTGTCAAGAATTTGCAAAATAATAAACCAGTTAATAGAAAAAATAGCAAGCTGTATAATCTCGAACATCTGAATCTACTGTCAAACAAGAATAATCAGTTTGTAAAAAATATGGTCAACCTGTTCATTGCTGAAACCGAAATAGCAATAAAGGAAATTACTATTGCACAAGAAAAATTACAAGCCGATATTATAGTAAGGGTTATACATAAAATGAAGCCTTCCATTGAAACAATGGGTATTACCAAAATAAAAGATGATATACAGGAAATATTAGAGAATAAGGACATTGCTTTTGACACAACTTTCTCTCGAAAGATTTCTAAAATTGTTAGATGTTTAAAGAATACTGTTGAGCAATTAAAAAAAATTCAATAATGCATTATAATAAACATAATAAAATTGGCTTATAAAATAAGTAGCACCCATAGTGATTACAGCAGTATCATGCTCTCAGGATTATTAGCAATGTAGTTATTAATGTAAGACTGTACTACAAGGTTTTCAGCATGTGCTGTAAGTTGCTCTTTTAGTCGTTTTAATTTAGGTTTTTTGCTAAGAATATGAATCTTTCCCATTCCATAGAACTTTCCTTCTTCAACTAAAATATAATGCTTGGCACCATCGTGAACTAAGTAAGATTGTTTATTAGAATTAATTGCATCAATAATCTGTTTTACTTTTTTATTATGTTGTTTCACCAAAGGCAAAGCCATTGGCATTTCTTTACTCAAAAAAAACAAGTTGGGGTGTATATCATATTCATTCGAAAACTGAAATAACAATTGTCTTGCCTCTAGAAGCAAAGCAAATGTTGCTAATGGTTTAAGAATTTTCTTTTTATTATCAATTGCTAAACGATAATAACCCAAACTATCTTCAAACATAAAAATACCATATTGTCTTTCGTAGTGCTTTTGACTTTTATTAAACTGCGGCCAAAGCCTCTTTATCTCGATACTTTCAAATATTTGAGCTGTTAATTCACTACTGCAATCCTTCCAGGTAATGCTATAAATCTCACGCAAAAAATCTTGCTTTTGTTTTGTAGATTTATTATTACTAAAATGAGAAGTAACACGCTTTTTAAGATTAATCGCTTTACCAACATAAATAATTTTCCCTTTTTTATTATGAAAATAATAAACGCCAGGGAGCGATGGTAGCTGGTCTATAATATCACTTGTTAAGTTGAGAGGTAAGTATTGCGATGCTTGCCTTTTTTTTGCAAGTTTTTGAATTTCTCCTGACTTATCATTAGCAATGATCAGTTCAAATAATTTGGTTGTAGCTTCTGCATCTCCAATAGCTCTATGCCTAGCAGTATTTACAATATTAAAGTGCTTGCTCAAACTACCTAATCCATATTTTGGCAAACCAGGAAAGGTTTTTCTGGCTAGTTTAATGGTACATATTTTAGGCAAATCAATTTCGTACCCAACTGTTTTAAGGTGTTGTTTTACAAAACTGTAATCGAAGTTTACATTGTGTGCAACAAATACCCTGTCCTTTATTAAGTTGAAAATGTTTTCTGCAACTTCATTAAACTTTGGGGCAGTAGCAACCATTGCATCGGTAATGCCCGTCATATTTTGCACATACCAATTAATAGGTGTTTCAGGATTGACAAGTGTTTGAAACTTCCCTTCAACTTCTTTGCCATTATGCAATACTATGGCAATTTCTGTAATGCAGTTTTGTGTTCCAAAACCACCAGTTGTTTCTATATCTACAATGGCATACATTAGCTACTAAATAGTTTCATTTTTGTTTGATGGCTGCTAAAGTAGTTATGGGGGTTTGAAACTTTACATTAAATTAAACTTTTAAAAAAAATTAATGTAAATCGAGATATTTAAAAGCAAAATCTAACGTAAGATTATTATCAATAAAAGTAGAATAAGAATAATGGCTCCTATAGAAAGATATATCCCCCCACCAGCTTCTTTTAATGTGCTTTTTATAGAACGTACTTCTTTACGAAGTTCTTTTTTGTCAGATGTAGTTAAATCTGATTTATCCATCGAATTAATTTCATACAATCTCGATAGTAAAACATTTGCTGTTGCAGCTTCTTGTTTTTCGCTACTGGCTGCTGTTATTCCAGAATTGTCAATAGCACTAGCTGTTTGTGCTTCTATTTGCATTGGAACAAATGCCATAGAACAGCATATGGCTAATAGAAATAGTTTACTTTTTTTCATGATAATAAGTTTGTTTAATGAATAAGTAAAGTTGAATACTTTACGGGTTAGAGCTATTACACAATTATTGATAATAGTTGTGACATTTGCTCTTAAACTCAAAACAACTCATCCTTAAAAAATAGGTATTAATTCAGGAAGTTAAGAATAAACAAAACTCATTAAGACCTTACAGATTTGCTTGTTTGTTGTAAATCTGTCTTGGTTTGACAGCGTTCAATATCTGTTTTGTATTCAGCAATTTTATCGTTATTGAAAGAATTTAGAATTGCTTTCTGGTAAAACTTTATGGCATCTTCATATCTGCCATAAGTTTCTTCAATCATTGCAAAACGATAGTAAATCCAGGCTTTTTCAAGGGTTACTACGTTTAAACATTTTTCCAGATGCGTTTTTAAAGCATCGAATTTGTCTAAGTCGAAATATACAGAAGCCAGATGAAAATATGGATGTGGATATAAAGGATCGGCTTGAATAGAAGCTTTGAAATGATTTTCGGACTTGGCTAAATTGTCGAATTGTGTTTTATAAATCCACCCCATACTATTGTGTGCAGGAGCAAATCCAGGTTCTTCGTATAAAATGGTTTCGTATTTCTCAAATGCTTCGTGATAGTTATTATTGCGAATATCTGCTTCTGCTTCAAGATATAATTGTTCTACTTTGGTTGTCATTAACTAGGTATTATATAGTTTGGTTGGTATTAGCTTTTCTCGTAAACAATTTTCATTTTTGATTTGTTACTTCCCGAAAAACCTGGCATCTCACCATTGGTAATAAAGCCAGTTTTAGTAAACTCAACTTTAAAATGCTGCTTCATCTTCGATTTATCATCTTCTATAATTAATGTTCTGCTTTTAGCATCAAACTTGTAAGAAGTAGTTATTTTTTTTCCCGTTTTACCATCTGTTACAATATGAACATTATTAACAGCAAACTCTTCTATTAAAGTTTTCATTTTATTAACAAGCATCATTTTCATCATCTCCATCATTTGCTTAGACATAGCCTTATCTTTTTGGCTTAACATTTTCTCGGCAGCCGCAGCATACTCAGCTTTATTAGTTTTTAAATCAATTTTCATAACACTATCAATCTCTATAAAAACGGGTTTCCATTTACCAATGATAGTGTTTTGACTGAATACACTTAGTGATAGTGTTATTGATAATATTAATAAAGCTGAGTATTTCATTGTTTTATTTTTGTGAGGTTGATTCAATCTCGATACCAACTAAACATATTTACCAACCCAACACCCAGGCAAAAATTAAAGGTGCTACAATCGTTGCATCACTTTCTACAATAAACTTGGGAGTATTAATGTCAAGTTTTCCCCAAGTAATTTTCTCATTGGGAACCGCACCAGAATAAGAACCATAACTTGTTGTGCTATCACTTATCTGGCAGAAATAACTCCAAAAAGGAACATCATGCCACTCCAAATCCTGATACATCATAGGCACTACACAAATTGGAAAATCGCCAGCAATGCCACCACCAATCTGAAAGAAGCCAACACCTTTTCCTGCACTGTTTGCACGATACCATTCTGTAAGCCAAACCATGTATTCTATACCACTTTTAACCAGATCAGCTTTTAATTCACCTTTAATTACATAGCTAGCAAAAATGTTACCCGTTGTACTGTCTTCCCAACCCGGACAAACAATTGGAATATTTTTTTCTGCAGCCGCAACAATCCAACTGTCTTTTTTATCAATTTCATAATACTGCTCCAATTCACCACTTAAAACAGTTTTATATAGAAACTCGTGTGGGAAATAACGTTCACCTTTTGCAGCAGCATCTTTCCATTGTTTCACTAAATGCTTTTGTAAACGACGAAATGCCTCTTCCTCAGGAATACAGGTATCGGTTACCCTGTTGTAATGATTCTCTAATAAATCCCACTCATCCTGGGGTGTTAAATCTCTATAATTAGGTACTCTTTTATAATGTGAGTGAGCTACTAAGTTCATGACATCTTCTTCAAGATTGGCTCCCGTACAACTAATAATATCTACTTTACCCTGACGAATCATTTCGGCAAAAGAAATCCCCAACTCTGCAGTACTCATGGCTCCTGCAAGGGTAACCATCATTTTACCACCTTCTAATAAATGTGTTTCGTAGCCTTTGGCAGCATCCACCAAAGCAGCTGCATTAAAATGACGATAATGATGTTCAACAAACTTCGATATAGGTCCTTTATTCATAATATTAATTTAGGGGGCAAATGTATAAGAAAGAAAGTGATAATATCATAATATGAAAATGTGAAAATTATTTTATTGTATCTATTTGTATTAAACTATTTAAAATTTGGACACTCTGTAGTTTTACTATATTTTTATCACGTAAAATAAAATAAAATGAAAAAATTAATTCTAGCATCAGGTATCTTTTTCCTTGTGGGAACAACATCGGTTCATGCTCAAGAGGGTAGAAAATTTAACCCAACCGAAATGAGAGAAAAACAAAAAGCAAGATTAAAAGAAGATTTGAAGTTAACAGATGAGCAAGCAGAGAAAGTAGTTAAAATTGAA
>CANGOT010000180.1 GCA_947455425.1 Chitinophagaceae bacterium
ACAATGTCAATAAAATTGTGGAAGCTTTTGGCAATGTGCATATCAATGATGCCGATAGCGTTCATACCTATGCCCAATATGCAAAATATTTAGGAAAAGAAAAAAAAGCTTTTCTTAAAAATAAAGTAATGCTTACAGATGGCAAAGGCACTTTAACTACTGATGATTTGGATTATGATGCGGGTATTAAAATTGGTACTTATAGAAATGGGGGTAAGTTGGTGAATGGAAAGACTATCCTCACAAGCAAAGAAGGCCACTATTATGGAGAAACACGTGATGTTTATTTTTATAAAGATGTTGAGATGTTTAGTCCAGACACCAAAATATTTACTGACACACTATTGTATAATATTAATACTGACATAACTAGATTTGTTTCTATCACTACCATTTTTAATGGCAAAAAAAGAATTGTAACAAAAGAGGGTGTTTACGATCCCAAGCACAATAAATCCGAATTTAGTAAAAGAACATTCATTGAAGATAGTAGCTATACTATGGTTTCAGACACTATGATACAAGATAGCACTGGCAGAGGGGAATTTAAAGGCAATGCTATTTACAGAACAAAAGACGCTAAAAACGGTTTTGATTTAATTGCAAACAATATAAAAACAAATAACAAAACCAATACAATTCTTGCCACTGAAAAACCAATACTTTTTATAAAACAAGATTTAGATACCATTTTCGTAACAGCAGATACATTGTTTACCTCACGCTTAACAAATTTGCAAAAGAAACAACCTGTATCGTTGTTAAGAGACACCATAAAGGGCAAATAGGAAATCAAGTTTGATAAAGACAGTAGTAATGACAGGTACTTTCAGGCATTTAATAATGTAAAAATCTTTAACGACTCTATTCAGGCTGTTGCTGATAGTATGTTTTACAGCTCTGTTGATTCTGTATTAAGGCTTTTCAACACACCCATTGTGTGGGCATCTGATAACCAGCTTACTGGTGATACTATGTATCTGTACATTAAAAATAAAAATCCTGAAAAATTGTTAGTGTACGAAAATGCCATGGCAATCAGCAAAGTTAACAATAGCTTTTATAATCAGCTTAAAGGCAACAGTATCACAGGTTATTTTAAAGATGGGAAAATTGATATATTAAAAACAAAGGGTAGTCCTGCACAAAATGTTTATTATGCCGAAGATGAAAATAAAAAATTAGTTGGGGTAAATCAATCTGCTGCAGACAATATTAATATTGAATTTAAAGACGACAAGCCAGAAAGAGTAGTCTTTGTGAATAATTTACAAGGTACTATGTTTCCTATTAATCAAGTAAATCATAAAGAGCTTCAGGTTAAAAGTTTTAAATGGCTTATCCAATTGCGCCCAACTAAGTTTGATGTAGTTGGAAATTAATTTACAAAGTAACTATTTTCACTTCTGCAATAGCAGAAAAGGAATAGAATTTACCTGTAGCGATTTCCAAACATTCATAGCGTTTTCTTCTTTTCGCACCTTTTCTAAATATTTTCCCTTTTTCTGTTTCAAATAAATTACCAGCTGTAATATCTTCAACAATAGAATACCCTTCTTTCTTTACAACATTGTAATTTCTTAAAACCTTTAACAGTTCAGTTTCTCCGTTTGCTGTAGCTGCAGGATTATTGATTGTTTTGTATAATGCTTTACTAATATCTTCAGGAAAAAAATTTTGCTGCAAAAAGTCAGCAAGTAAGCTGCTATAAAATTGTTTCCACTCTTTGCCATGAGATTCTACTCTATTTCCGTACTTTTCAAAAGTTAATAAATGAGCCAACTCGTGTAGTAATGTAATTAGAAATTCATATTTATTAAGGTTACCATTTATGCTAATACGATGATTTTTTCCAATAGCCGTATGACGGTAATCACCTAAAATGGATTGCCTTTTTTTGGTTACTGTTAAATGAACTTTATAATGATGGATGTATGTAACAACTGCTTCAAAACTGCCATCTGGCAGGTAAGCAGCCAAAGCCTGCATTGGGTGCTCAATTGCTGCCATTATTTTTTAATTTCATTGCAATTCGTGATTCAATAATAGTGTAAAAAACATACAAACCCATTCCACAAAAGATTCCAAAAGTGTTTTTTTTATCTCCAGAAATTGAAATATAAACAACCACCGAAATTGCAACTACAAAAAACTTAATCATAGTTGCAGCCATAATGCTTCTTACAATTACATTAGGATTTTTGTTTTGAACTGCTTTGCTATGCATTGCAATATTGGTGCAGCTTACAAGGAATAAAATAAAATTTGCACAACCCACAACAAGAGCATCAATGTTCACATTTTTTAATGGATCTTTTAATAAAAGAAGAATACCATTGATAATAATAAAAAGTGCGAATAGAGGCGTTACATTTTTTATATAAGATGGAGATGATTGCATAATTACTTTGAAATAGAATTGTCTTTTATAATTTTGTAAAGGATTGCTATAAAAATAAATATCAAAAGTGATATTGTAAAAAATGGAAAATTAAATTTAAGTTTCTCATCAAGCCATTTTCCCAAAAAAATTGCTGCCAAAAAGCTTAAAATCATTTGCGTAGCAAGGCTTAAATATTGTGTATATGATTTGGTATGTTTATTCATTTTAACCTCTTCTTCTATGTCTTCTTCTTCTTCCTTCATTACGTGATTCACGGTCATCGTGAGTATTATCATTTTTAACATTAATGTTTATGGTATCTAAGGGCATCGTTTGACCTCCGGCAATTGCTTTTTTTATTCCATCTATATAGCTTTGATTATACTTCAAAGCCTGGTCTAAAGAATCTGTTCTATATTTCAATAATTGTAATTGCGTAATACTTTTCTTATTACCATAACCAGGAATATAGTATTTTAGAGGCGTAAACACAAGTAAGCAAATGGTTAAACCAACCAATAAAATAAAGGCAGAGCTAAGTGCTACATATACACTCACCCTGCTTAACTTAAAGGTTGCCACCTCCTCAAAAGTGTCATCGTTCATAATAACTAAACGATATTTATTTTGAAGTCGCTTGATTGTTGTATTTTCTGTTAGATTTGCCATTCATTAAAAAAACAAAATTAAAGGTATTCAGCCTTTAACCTCAAAAACTTTGATTATGTAAAAATAACTATACTTTTAATTCTTAGTTTATTTACACAATTTGTATGAAATTATCTTTTGCGAAAAAAATATTGACCTTAAGCTGCTGTATTTTGTTAAAAACTGCAATGGCACAGCCTGGTACAACCATAGATTTAGAAAAACAAAAACCAGAAAAATACAAGGAAAAATTATTAAAGTCTGAAAAGACTCCCGAAAATAAAATTAAGCCTATAAAGAATTTCATGGGCAACTTGATTACGCATTATAATTATTTTTTTAATGCCAACAACAAGGTGAATGAAGTTTTAGAAAAAGCTAAAGAATCTTTTGTTGACGATTATTCTAAACTGCTTGCCTTTTATAACTATAGTTTAAATACAACAGCAAAAGATAAAAATATTGATTCGGTTATCTATAAATGTAACGCAGGAATTTTACTACATGATTTAAGAACCGATTGGGTTGATGATATGTATATGTTGCTGGGTAAAGCATATTTATACAGAAAAGATTTTGATTCTGCATACAATGTATTCCAATATCTGAACTATATATATGCCCCCAAAGATGATGGTTATGATATTCCTATTGGAAGTAACTCTAGCAACGAAGATGGGCTTTTTACTATCTCTACGGATGAAAGGAAAAGATCTCTCATTCAAAAAGTTATTTTAAGAAAACCACTAGAACGTAATGCCACATTCATTTGGTTGGTAAGAAACTATTTAGAAGCAGGTAAGTTGGGGCAAGCTTCTGCACTGATATCAATTCTGCAAACAGACCCTATTTTTCCTAAACGTTTACAAACAGATTTAAATGAAGTAACTGCTTATTATTATTATTTACAAAAGCAATATGACAGTTCTGCTATACATCTGGAAAAAAGTTTGGGCAATGCCTTAAACAGAGCTGAAAAAAGTCGTTGGGAATTTTTGTGTGGTCAAATGTATCAATTGGCAGGACGATATGATGATGCCAATAGAATTTTTGTAAAGTCAATAAAACATACAACCAATCCTACACAAGAAGTATATGCACATTTAAATATGATTGGTCAGTATTCAGATGACAAAAAATCAAAAGCCCCGGCAGGCGATATTGATGCATTGAACAAACTTGCCAATAAAAAACGTTTTGTAACTTACAAAGACATTATTTATTATGCTGCTGGTAAAGTTAGTTTACAGCAAGGCGGTAAAGATTCAAAAAAACAAGCTGCAGATTATTTTCTTAAAAGTGCCACTACTTCTGTTGATAATCCCTCTCAAAAAAGTAAAAGTTTTTTAGCCCTGGCAGACACTAAATATGATTTAAAGGAATATAAGCTTGCTGCAAATTACTATGATAGTGTTAACTTAAAACTTATAGATTCCATAGATGCCATAAGGGTTACCTCAAGAAAACCATCTTTAAAAATTGTAACAAAAAATATTGATGCAGTTTATTTACAAGATAGTCTGCAAGCTCTTGCAAAACTTACTGCAAAAGATTTGAATGAAGTTTTAAAGAAGATTTATAAAAAATATAAAAAAGAAAAAGGGCTGAAAGATGATGCCAGTGATGCCTTCGATTTTGGCAGCGATAATCCTGCAACTTCAAACAATACGCCTAGCTTTTCAACAACAGATGCCAAGCCAGGAGAATTCTATTTTGCTAATGAATCTGTAAAAGCACAGGGCTTAAAAGACTTTAAATCTAAATGGGGCAATAGACCCAATATTGATAACTGGAACAAAGCAGCTGTTGTTGCAGGTAAATTTGATACAGATAAACAAAGTAATGATGATAAAAATTTAGCTGATAAACAAAAAAAAGCTAAGAAGATTGTTGATAGTAAACAAACTGATTTGCAGGATGCTAATGACATAGATGCAATGGATTTAGGCAATCCTGATGTTGTTGAAACAAAGCAAAAAACCAGAGGCATTCAACCAAAAGTTGGGGATGGAAATAGTGACAAAGAAATTACAGCAGAATCTTTATATGATGCCATTCCACTAACAAAAGAGAAAATTACCGCTTCTAACAATATTATTATCGATGCATTATTTCAAAACGGTGAAACCTTCAGCAATAAATTAGATGATTATCCATCAGCCATTGAAGCTTATGAGGAGTTATTGAGAAGATTTCCCAAAAACAAACACGCCGAGCAAGCTTTATTTAACCTCTCATATTGCTATAAAGTAACCAATAAAACCGATAAGCAACAAGCTCTTCAGGAAAAATTAGATTTAGATTTTAACAATGGAGATTTATCAAAAGTAATTAAAAACAAATCTGCAAATTCTCAAAAAGATGCTGCCACAAAACAATATTCAGACATATATAACATGTTTTTGGAAGGTAAATATACCGAAGCAAAAACTGCAAAAAGAGAAGCTGACAGTATTTATCAAAAGAAATACTGGAACCCTCAATTAAGTTTTATAGAATCTGTTTAATATATCAAACAAAGAGAAGATAGTACAGCAATTAAT
>CANGOT010000181.1 GCA_947455425.1 Chitinophagaceae bacterium
ACCGATAGAGCATGTAGAAATCCTGTTTATCCATTCATCTTGTAAATCCTGATTCAGAATATTAGTTTCGGTTTGTGAGACACAAACCGATAGAGGAAGATTTCTAATAAATTAAAAAGGGTTGCCAGATTACTATTGAGTAAATCTCTTAAACTATTTGATCTTGCAATAGCACTTGCTTTGGATACAAGATAAATGCAGGTGATGGTTTTGTTGAGGCCATTGGCTAATTCAATATCACCATTTTGTTCAGCCAACAATGTAGCACGCTCTGCATATTTAATTGCTGTTTTGTCATTTAAAGTTTTAGCGTATCAACCTGACTGGCTTTTGTTTTTGCTGTAGTTTCCCGAGTTCGAATTGCTGCATTAATTGCCTGCAATGCATAATCAATTTTTTTTGCTCGGAAGCATACTCAACTATTGTGTTTAAAATAGTTGCATTGTTGATGATGAAATCTTCAACACGATTGCAAGCATCTTGCTAGTCTTTTTGTAAATTCGTCATTGTTATTTTTTTTATTAACAATTTTATTTGCTAGTGCAAATTATTTAATCGCAAAAAAACCTTTGTTTAAACTGTTACATTTCGTTTGAAAATGAAAAAATTAAAAACTTCGAATTGTTTAAAACTCGAAGTTTTTAATAGAATAATTAAAGTTTTATGAAAGTTATTTATGAAGTGCTACAGCATAATTATTAGCATCTATACTTCAATATTATCAAGTATTACAGGACTATAAGCTTAAAAAATCTTTTCGCAACTAAGGCAGTTTTATTTCATTTTCTAATGCCAGACCATTTTCAAAATCAGTGATATTTTTTAATGTTGTGATTGCGATTTCTGTAAGTGCTTCTTTCGTAAAAAATGCTTGATGAGGCGTAATGAGTACATTAGGAAATGTCATTAATCTTTCAAATACATCATCTTGAATAATCGTATTGGATAGGTCTTTAAAAAACAAATCTGCTTCTTGTTCATACACATCAATGCCTAAATATCCAAGCTGTCCATTTTTTAATACTTCTATCACATCGGTTGTATCAATAAGTCCTCCCCTGCTGGTGTTAATGAGCATGGCACTTTTCTTCATCATGGCAAAACTATCTTTATTAAAAAGGTGTTTTGTTTCGGTGTTTAGCGGACAATGCAATGAAATAATATCTGCTTCTTTTATTAAATCATTAAAGGATTTATAAACAATCCCTTTTTCTTTTAAACTAGCTGATTCAACAACATCGTAGGCAATTACATTACAACCAAAGCCTTGCATGATAGTGCTAAAAGCAGCACCAATTCTACCTGTTCCTACTACTCCAACAGTTTTTTTATAGAGATTAAACCCTTCTAATTTCTCTACAGAAAAATTGTTTTCCCTAACCCTATTGTAAGCTTTATGTGTTTTTCTGTTCAACGTTAAAATCAATGCCACAGCGTGTTCTGCCACTGCCTGAGGCGAGTAAGCTGGCACTCTTACTACTTTTATATTTTTAGCTGTTGCAGCTGCTATATCAACATTATTAAAACCAGCAGAACGAAGTACAATTAGTTTAATTCCATTCTTACATAAGTTTGAAATCATTTGTGCATCCACGGTATCATTTACAAAAACACAAACTGCATCGAAGTCTGCTGTAATGCCTGCTGTTGCTGGATTTAACGAGACATCAAAATAAGTTAATTGATGTTTATTATTACCTACATTATATCTATCAAGATATTCTTTGTCGTGGGGCTTGGTACTAAAAACTGATACTTTCATTTTAATTGTAGATTAGCTTAAATATCTTCTTAATTTCCATGCTGTGGTTTCGTGTTGCTCCATCAATCCTGTTAAAAAATCGGCTGTTCCTGCGTCTTTGTTTTTATTGCTTGTTTCTTCAATATCTTTTCTAAGCTGCACAATTACTAATTCGTTATCGCTTAATAGTTCTTTCAACATATCTTTTTGCGAAGGATATTTTCCTGGCGATTCTTTTACGCGTGAAAGGGCTGAAAACTCTTTAATGGTTCCAATGGTTTTGCCACCTAACTTACCAATGCGTTCTGCAACCAAATCAATGGTTTCTTCCAATTCTGTATATTGAGCCTGAAAAAGTTTGTGAAGCTCCATAAAGCTCTCGCCACAAACGTTCCAATGAAATTTTCTTGTTTTAACGTAGAGTGTCATTTCATCTGCTAACACTACCGAAAGCAATTCAATACTTTTATTTAACTCTTTTTCTGAGATACCAATTTTAGGTGTCATAATGATTGTGTTTTTATTGTTTTTATTAAATAATTTTATTAATAAACGGCTATTTTGTTATGCCGATTTGTTCCATATAAGCGTGATTGTCCCAGAAAAGATACTCTTCTTCCATGACACCATCTTTCCAAATACCAACGGTACACATTGGCAATACAAATGATTTTCCTGTGGGTTGAATAAGTTGTCCAATTCCTGCTGGCATTGGTGCTGAAAAAGTGCCCGTCATCGTACCTGTAACACAAGTCATATTTCCTGAGCCAAAGTGAATGGGGTGCTCTTTAATACTGGTATTGGGAGCATAAACAAACATGGCTTTTAAATCGGTAATATGCCTGTCAATGCCTGTTGTAATGTGTCCATCAGGCCAATGCACTTTTATGTCTTTTGAATGACTTTCGTGCAAACGCGTCCATTGTTGATTGCTGAAAACAGTAAAGTCAAGCACATCGAATGTGGCTAAATTTTTTGCAACCATATCATTGCTTGCTGTTAATAGTAGTATTTGATTTTTTAATGAATCTATCGCTGCATTATGCTGTGAACGTCTTGTATCATCGCTATTACAACTTGATAATGTTGTTGCAATAACAATTATGAATAATACTGATGGTAATAACATTTTATAGAATATCTTTTTCATTGTTGTTGTTTTTAATGATGATAGTTATTGCAGTATCTGCTATTTACGCCATCCACCTTTTTTCCAATGATTGCCGTGTAAGTTGTTTTGCCAATAACCTTGCTGATAATTTCTACCGGGTCTTTGTGGTTCCCAATGCCCATTGGTTCTTTCATAAGAACGTGAACCACGATTCCAATTCCAATCACCTTCTATCCAAAAATGTGAAGGGCTGGGTTGCATAGGGCGTGCATGTTCTGTGTAAGTAGGTCTGGTTGCAACATAAGAACTCTCGCAACTGCTAAATGCTGCAACAAATGCCAGCAATAGCATAAAAGAAAATATTTTTTTCATATAATTTTTATTAAAAATGTGAATAAATTTTCACTTGGTAAAGTTGGCTCCTTGTATGGTGAGGGATATTATAGAATTGTTAGCAATAGTTGCAAGATTGCTCTGAATAAACAGACTTACTGATCATCTGATACGCCCTTGCATCATTTATCATTACTGATATACTTTATAACACCAGGCATTTTTAATGTGGCCTGCGATCTTCCTCTCTTCTATCTGGTTCATTTTCTGGCTCGCGTGATGGTTCTGATGGTGCTGGTTGTGGGTCTCGATGTAGCTGCCTATCACGAACAGGAGTTTTTGATTGCTCTCTTGAAGGTGGTATAGGGGCTATTCGTGGTGGCAATGGTTGTTGCTTGATAGGTTGTTCTACACGAGGTGGTTGTGGGTCACGATGCGGCTGCCTGTCACGAACAGGAGTTTTTGATTGCTCTCTTGAAGGTGGTATGGGTGCTATTCGTGGTGGCAATGATTGTTCTTTAATTGGTTGTTCTACACGAGGCGGTTGTGGCTTGATGGGTTGATGGTTGTTTTGTACTGGTAATGGCTGTTGTTTAATGGGTTGTTGCCTTATGGGTTTATCTATTTTTTGTGGTGGTAATTCGGGTTGTTTATTTGGCTGAATGGTTTGTGGCGGTTGCTTTATGGGTTGATGATTGCTTGGCGAACTTTCCTCTTGTGGTTGTTGTATATTAGGTTGATTTACTCGTGAGTTTTTAGTTTCTGCATTTTTTTGTTCTCTTGTTTTAATGTCTTCCATCTTCATTAATTGTGGAGGCACAGGTTTAAAAGGTGTATTGCTGTATCTATTAATTTGTGGTTTATAAATTTCAAGTTGTTTATTATTAATGTGCTGCCCGGGTTTATCATTTTCTTTTATTTCCATTGGCTGAATAGCTTTACCTGTATGCTTTTCAACTTCTTTTCTATTGGGGCCGGCATTGTAGGTTACGTTATGAACTTTATCTGTATGACTATTATTAATAATGGTCGTATTTTTTATAATAGCTACATTATTATTGCGATTGATGTAGTAGTTATTGATATCTTTTCTTCCAAAATGCTCGGTTCTTACAAACCTCCATCCAGAATTATGCTCATGATGCCCCATTCCAAAATTGGGTCTCATTGGCGACCACCCGAAATAATCATTATTACTTCTCCAATTTACCCAACCTGGTCCCCATTCATTATCAGGCACCCATATGGAGCCATAAATAGCATCGTTATACCAACGACCATAATGAAAAGGAGCCCAACCCCAAGAGTAGTTTGAAACCCATGTCCAGCCATCATTTGTGTAAATCCAATAACCATTAGTAGCATAGGGTCTAAAGTCTGCACCAAGATTAGGTACCCACACATAGCCATAATCTGCATTATCTACCCACATACCAAATGGGCTTAATTCATCATAAAAAACCTGAAAGTTTACAGATGCATTTTGTGCAGATACATTTTGTGTAGAAAGATTGCTTAAACAACATAGCAGCAATACCAGCAAATATTTTTTCATAACCAAGCACTTTTGTACGATTGAATTATCGTATAGCAAAAGTGGTTTATAAAATGGGGGTATATGTTATACAACTATATAAACTAGTTGTAAGATTCACATGTTAAATGCTATGATTTCAATTGAAAAATTTCCTTGCTATTTCTTCCAAAGCCATCATAATCTAATCCATATCCAACAACGAATTTGTTGGGAATACTGATGCAGCAATAATCAATGGTTAATGGATGAACAGTAGCTTCGGGTTTATGCAACAGCGTTGCAATTTTTAATGAAGCGGGTTGTTGGTTTAAAAGTTGTGGAAGAAAGGAATGAAGTGTATTGCCTGTATCAATAATATCTTCAACAACAATAAGGTGTCGGTCGGTGATATTAGAATCTAATCCAATTGCAGTGATAACGTGTCCTGTAGACTGGGTTCCTTTATAAGAAGCTAGTTTAATAAAACAGATTTCAGCATCAATGGTAATCTCCTTAAACAAATCGGCAGCAAACATAAACGAGCCATTCAGAATAGCAACAAACAGAGGCTTTTTACCTTGATACTCTTTGTTAATAGATGCTGCTACTTCTTTAATTTTTTCTTGAATAGTTTCTTGAGAAAGAAATGGAACAAATGTTTTATCCAACACTTTTAATTCTCTCATAAATTAGTTTAATGTAGATGATGAATTGGTTGTATTACCTGATGTAGCCAAACTCATTTTAGGTGGCACTGGAGCTTTACTGCGTAAATATATTTTTTCTCCAACAAGTGGATTTAATTTTTTATGCGTGCTATTATATTCAACAAGAGCATCTATTCTCACCCC
>CANGOT010000182.1 GCA_947455425.1 Chitinophagaceae bacterium
AACAAATTTGTGCAGTTTGCTTACCCACCGTTAACCAACTTGCCTGAATGTTTTTAACATTTGGGAGCATGATTCTGCTAATAGCAATCATTCTAATATATTCATCTGGCGTGGTTAGGTTTTGTACACCACGAATACGCGTTAGCAAAGTATCAACATCCTGAAACGTCCATGGAATAAAGGCTAGAAAACCTTTTGCACTATCGGGTTTCTTAGCTTGTACCTCTCTTATTTTCACTAAATGAATAAATCTTTCTTCTAAAGTTTCTACGTGACCAAACATCATGGTGGCACTGGTAGTGATGTTTAAATTATGGCACTGGTGCATAATTTCAAGCCATTCATCGGCACCACATTTTCCTTTGCTGATAAGTCTTCTCACCCTATCAATCAATATCTCTGCACCTGCACCAGGCAAGCTGTCCATTCCTGCTTCTTTCAAAGCTGTTAATACTTCTACGTGAGAAGATTTTTCAAGTTTAGTAATATGTGCAATTTCTGGTGGCCCCAGTGTGTGCAATTTTATACTTGGGTATTCGGCTTTAATTTGTTTAAAAGTATCTACATAAAACTTTAAACCAAGTTCTGGATGATGCCCACCTTGTAGCAATAACTGGTCGCCACCCCAGGCAATAGTTTCTTCAATTTTTTTTCTGTAGGTTGGCATATCGGTAATATATGCATCGGGATGCCCGGGAATTCTAAAGAAATTGCAGAACTTACAATTAGCAATACACACATTGGTGGTGTTTACATTTCTATCTATTTGCCAGGTTACTTTGCCATGAGGCACTTGTATTTTACGTAACTCATCTGCCACATACATTAACTCGGTAAGTGGTGCATTGTTAAATAAAAACATTCCTTCCTCAACAGACAGAAATTCAAAGTTGAGTGCTTTTTGATATAGTGATGATAAGTTCATGATGATTAATTTTTTGCAAGGGTGCAAAGAACGCAAAGTAATTTGAAATAATGTTGCGAAAGTGGATGTAGATGGTTGGGTAAATCCCACAGCAAAGCAAAATCCTTGCAGATAGGTATATATTCAACTAAATAAAATTTATAACGCTTCAAGTTTTTAAAGTTACTTACTGCTTAACAATTGATAGTGACATATTCTTAAAAAATCTAAGGCTTAACTTAAACCAACAGTATTTTATGCGTTATAAAAAAATGATTGAATAGTATACCAGATAATGCAAAGAATAATTATCCATCATAACACTTGAGTTATGAAAAGATCCTCAGCTACTATGCAATCAATTATGTAAATAGTTAAGAATTAATTTTAGATAATCGTTAAATTATTGAGTCTTAAAAAGGCAAACTAAAGTCCATATGTAGACAATTTTTATAAACGATGCTTCTCAAAACACATAGTAATTTAAAAATCAAGACAAAATTTTAACTGTAAATCAGTTGTTTATGAAAGGTCCATAAAAAATAGTTGTCATTTTGTTTGGTGATTTACTAGCTCAACCCACACCTTTGCAGCCCCAAAAGGGATTTAATACTGGGATAGCAGTGTTGAATTATTATTTAACAAGTATTTTATAATAAATACTAAATTATCAAAAATGAGTAAATTACATTTCACAACCAAACACGCCAACTCGGCCACCGTTAAACACAATTGGTATATTGTGGATGGTGCTAATCAAACCGTAGGACGTATGTGTAGCAGAATTGCTGCCATCCTACGAGGCAAGAACAAAGCCTATTATACTCCACACGTAGATTGCGGAGATTACATTATTGTTATTAACTGCGAAAAAGTTAAATTAACAGGTAATAAAATGGAAGATAAAGTTTACGATACTTTCAGTGGTTACCCAGGTGGTCGTAAAGAAGAAGCTGCAAAAGATTTGCAACGTCGTCGTCCGGAAGTATTAGTAGAAAGAGCTGTAAAAGGTATGTTACCAAAAAATCGTTTGGGTCGTGCTATGTACAAAAAACTTTTTGTATATCAAGGTGCAAATCATCCACACAGTGCTCAACAACCAAAAGAATTAAAGTTCTAATCAACAATTAAAAATCATTATAAATTATAATTAATGGAGAAGCAAAAAAATGCCGTTGGTCGTCGTAAAGAAGCCATCACTCGTGTTTTCATAAGCAAGGGAGAAGGTAAAATAACGGTGAACGATAAAGATTACAAACAATATTTCACACTATTCTATTTGCAAAACCAAGTAGAAGCACCTTTAAAAACTGCTGAAGTTTTAGATAAATTTGACATTGTTATCAATGCTCAAGGCGGTGGTTTAAAAGGACAAGCTGAGGCTGCAAAACTAGGAATAGCACGTGCATTGTTAGAAGTTAACCCAGAGTTTCGTCCTGTATTAAAAGCTGCTGGTTACTTAACTCGTGATCCACGTAGTGTTGAGCGTAAGAAATTTGGTCATAAAAAAGCAAGAAGAAGCTACCAGTTCTCAAAACGTTAATACAACACATACTTCAATTTTTGGAGTATGTTATATTGGAATTATCAAATATTCAAATCATCAAATTATAAATTTTCTTATAAATGGAAAATAACACTTCACTACAACAACAACTTCTTGAGGCAGGTGTACACTTTGGTCACCTTAAGAAAAAGTGGAATCCAAAAATGTTACCATACATTTTTGCAGAGAAAAAGGGCATTCACATTATAGACCTTAACAAAACAGTTGATGGTTTACAAGAGTGTGCTGCTGCAATGAAACAAATTGCAAAGAGTGGTAAAAAAATAATGTTTGTTGCTACTAAAAAACAAGCAAAAGAAATAGTAAGCGAATGTGCAAAGAAAATAAACATGCCTTATGCTACAGAACGTTGGTTAGGTGGTATGCTTACTAACTTTAACACGGTTCGTAAAAGTGTTAAAAAAATGCAAAGCATTGATAAAATGCTGAATGATGGTAGTGCAGAAAGCTTAACAAAAAAAGAGCGTTTAACATTAAGCCGTGATAGAGATAAAATGGAAAAAGTTCTAGGCGGTATCGCTAATATGGGACGTATTCCTGCTGCAATCTTCATGGTTGATATTGGACACGAGCATATTGCTTTAGCTGAGTCAAAAAGATTGGGTATTACAACTTTTGGTATGGTTGATACAAACTGTGATCCTAATAAAGTAGACTTTGCAATTCCAGCAAATGACGATGCTACAAAATCTATAGCTATTATTGTTAATTATCTAACTGCTGCTATTATGGAAGGTTTGGCAGAACGTCAGGCTAACAAAGATGATGATAATGATAACGACGATAATAACAATGACAATGAAGCTCACGCTCGCCGATTAGAACAAGAAGCACAAGCTGAAGGTGGTCGTGGTGGAAGAGGTCGTGGCCGTGGAAATGATGCTGTTGGCGGAACACAAGGTGCTGGAGCAACAAAACGCAGAGTACCAAGTCCAGCGAACAGAAGACCAAGTGGTCCTGGAGGCAGATAATTAAGTTCTTTATAAAATAAACCACATAGACACATTTAGATACATATCAATTATGATATCTATGTAGCTATGTGGTTTTTATAATAAATTCAAATTCATAACTTTTAATATAAAATAACATGAGTACTACAGTTGCTATAACAGCACAAGATATTAATAAACTTCGTCAGGCCACAGGTGCTGGTATGATGGATTGCAGAAAAGCATTAACAGAAACAGGTGGAGATTTTGAAGCCGCTATCGACTGGTTACGTAAACAAGGACAAAAAGTTGCTGCAAAACGTAGCGATAGAGAAGCTAAAGAAGGTGTTATTATTGCTGCTACAAGTAGCGATAATAAAATTGGTTATGTAGTTTGTATTAGCTGCGAAACAGATTTCGTTTCTAAGAATGCAGACTTCGTTGCATTTGCTCAAAGCATTGCTGATGCTGCGGTTGCTAATGATTGCAAAACTGCTGAAGAGTTGAACGAAGCTTCAGTTGGCGGAGCAAAAGTTGCAGATTTAATTAATGATAAATTGGCTGCTATCGGAGAAAAAATTGGTATTGCTAAATACGAAAGAGCAGAAGCTCCATATCTTGCTTCATATATTCATGGTGCATATAGAATGGGTGTTTTGGTTGCTTTATCTAGCGAAGCGGTTGAAGCTGGTAAAGATGTTGCCATGCAAATTGCTGCTATGAATCCTTTAGCTGTAGATGCAGATAGTATTCCTGCTGAAACAATTGAAAGAGAAAGAGCTATTGTTATGGAAACAATGAAAGCCGACCCTAAAATGGCTGGCAAACCAGAAGAAATGGTTGCTAAAATTGCTGAAGGGAAATTAAATGCTTTCTTTAAAGAAAATACTTTATTGGCTCAACCATTTGTAAAAGATGGTGGCAAAAGTGTTGCAGAATATTTGAAATCTGTTAGTGCAGATTTAAAAGTGCTTTCTTTTGTGAGAGTTGCTTTAGGATAATTTGAACTTGATTTTAATAAATTAAAAAGGGGTAATTGAATATTCAATTACCCCTTTTTAATTACAAAGTATCTGGTTTATATTGCTTATGCGTTCCATCGCAAAAAGGTGGCGTAGATGTTTGTTTGCAATTGCATAACCAAACTTCACCATCTTCTTCAGCAGTAAACTTTAAGCTTTTATATGGCATAATGGTTTCTCCATTTTCTTCAGTAGCAAGTTGTTTGTGAGCACCGTCGCATAGTGGATTTTTTTCACTAAGTCCACAAGTGCACCAAGCATAAGTTTTACCTTTCTCAACTGTAACCGCAGTTGGATGATTTGCAAAAACTTTAGGTAGATTCATTTTATTTACGTTTAATAATTTAGATGTACGATTTTTAAGGTATATATTTTTCTATATATTGATACAAATTAAAGTCTTTATTATTTGTCTGTTCATCTATTTCTTCTTTCAGCAAATTTTTACTAATATCTCGCATTCTATTTTGTTGAATAATTTGATAAGCTTTTTCTGCTAATAGCCAGTTGTGCTTGGTATTTGATTTTTGGTGTTTAAGTTGATCAATATTTGAAATAATTTCCTCAATACCCTCACCTTTAGTTGCAACTGTTTTAATAATGTTTATTTGTTGTTTGTTAGAATGAAAAGCAGGTGCCAGCATCATTCTGAGGCTTCTAATAAAAGTATCGGCATCGGGTCTATCGGCTTTGTTTACAATAAACATATCTGCAATTTCCATTAATCCCGCTTTCATTGTTTGAATCTCATCTCCGGCTTCTGGCACTAACACAACAATAGTAAAATCTGCTAGTCCAGCAATTTCAATTTCGCTTTGTCCAACACCTACGGTTTCTACTATAACAAAATCGAATGGAGCAGTTTTCATTATATCTGTGATCTCGATAATTTTTGGATGCAATCCACCCAAACTGCCTCTGGTTGCTAGGGAACGAATAAATACATTGGGATGATTATACCAATTACTCATTCTTATTCTATCGCCCAGAACTGCACCAAGATTGAATGGTGATGATGGGTCTACACATAGAACTCCAATTTTTTTATTGTTGGTTACAAGGGCATTTATAATGGCATCTACCAATGTGCTTTTTCCAGCACCGGGTGGGCCTGTAATACCAATAA
>CANGOT010000183.1 GCA_947455425.1 Chitinophagaceae bacterium
GTTTATCTTCTCCTAAAATATTCAACATCACACAAGGTGAAATCAGTTTTGTGTTACTTAGGCTTAAATTGCAAACTGCTCTGATATGTTGTTCAAATTGCGAAGTCATACAAGCATTCATAGTATAATGCCCCGAATTATGTGGGCGGGGTGCCAGCTCATTTACTACTAATGTATCTTCACACAAAAACAATTCAATGGCCAAAGTTCCCACTAAATTCAAATGGCTAGCTAATTGTGTGGCAACAGTTATTGCCATTTTCTCCACATCTGCTGAAACCCTTGCTGGTACTATGCTTTGAAAGAGTATCTGATTTTTGTGAATATTCTCGGCAACCGGAAAAACACTTGTTTCGCCTTTACTGTTTCTGCAAACAACTACAGATAGTTCTTTACTAAAATCAGTAAAATCTTCGGCAACATAGTCAATATTTTTGTTATAAGCTTCTCTAACAAAAGTAAACAGGTCGCTGGTTGTATTAATTACATACTGCCCCTTACCATCATAACCACCTTGTGCTGTTTTAATGATGAGTTTACGTTTGTTTTTCTGATAATCTATTACAAATTGTTCTAATAAATCTGTATTTGTAATAACAAAATATTCAACGGTTTTTAGTCCGGCTTTTCTTATTTCTTCTTTTTCTGCAATTCTGTTTTGTGTAATTTCTAATAACCGGCTTGTTTGTGGAAGCTTTGCTGACAAGGCTTTGGCTACATTTAGATTTACATTTTCAAATTCATATGTAATTACATCGCAGCTATTGAGTAATTCTTTTGCTGCTTCAACATCATCAAATGCTGCCACAATTTGTTTGTCGGCAATCTGCCCACAAGGGCAATTGGGTGTTGGGTCTAATACAACAATTCCATAACCCATTTCTCTGGCTGCTAATGCCATCATTCTTCCTAGTTGACCGCCACCTAATATGCCAATTGTTTGTATCATTTCTATAAACAAAAAAAGACAGGCGTACACCTGTCTTTTTTCTATAATTTGTTATTGATTTGTTTTTTGTTTATGTTTTCTCGGTTTCATTAAGGATGCAAACCTAAAGTCTTTTTTGTTAACTAACAATTATTTAATGAAAGTTGGGATAATATTTTATTTAGAGAATAAGCTGCAGTTAAATTATTTCAACAATTCCAATGCTTTTAGCACCACTTTATCGTAATTATTATTTACCTGAAAATAAGCAGCATCATTAATAAATAATCTCGCAGCCACAGCCTTGATTCTATGTTCAATTTTTTCTTTTGTTTCAACAGATAAATTGTTGGCATCGATGCTGTCTCTCTCGGCCATCAATTGCAACTGCTTCCAATCTTCGTTATTTAATACAAAACTCTTATTGATGTCTTGTGCAGATTTGTATTGCGATATACCCGTTTTGTTTTGCAGATAGTATTTATAAACAAATTTCTCAAAAAGATCGGATAAGTACATTTTACTCCATACGGAATGAATAATACTAGTATCAAATGCAACAAAATTATCGGGTGTAATACCGCCACCTCCATATACTGTGTGTCCCTGAGGCGTTTTGAATGTTTTCCCTTTTAAACGAGATGAATCTTCGGCAGTGATTTGATTTGAATGAAATCTTTCATCCAATTCCTGCAAATATTTTTTCTTCCCTTCGCTGTATGGTTTCTGAATATTTCTTCCAAGTGGCGTATAATAACGGGCAACAGTTAATCTTAATGCACCACCATCACTTAAATTAAACTGTTGTTGCACCAAACCTTTACCAAAACTTCTTCTTCCAACAATGGTAGCTCTATCCCAATCTTGTAAAGCACCTGCTAAAACTTCGCTTGCCGATGCAGAGGTTTCATCAATCAATACTACTAACTTACCTTTCTCGAACAAACCTTCTTTTTTGCATTTGAATTCATTTTTAGGCGATTTATTTCCTTGGGTATACACAATTAATTTATCGCCGTCTAAAAATTCATCTGCAATGGCTGTGGCAGCGTGCATATAACCACCACCATTACCTCTTAGGTCCAAAATAAGGTTTTCTATTTTTTGTTTCTGCAACGCTTCAAGGCTTTGCATAAACTCCTCATAGGTTCTTTCGGCAAATTTGTTAATTTTTATATAGCCTGTTTTATTGTCAATAACATACGAAGCGTCAATAGAAGGAATAGGTATAGCAGCTCTTTTTAATTCTATAACTTTTCCGGTACCTTCTCTTATTATTTTAAGTTTTAAAACCGAGCCTTCGGGGCCACGTAGGTTTTTTTTAAGAATAGGGTCGGTTATTTTTTTGCCGATTAAGTTAATTGAATCGTTGGCAGCTAATAATTTGTCGCCAATCATAATACCCGCTTTTTCGGCAGGACCGCCTTTAATAAGACGCATGATATTTAAAGTATCGTCAATATTATCATACAAAATACCAATACCTGTAAAATGCCCTTCCATCTGGTTGTTAACACGTTCTAATTCTGTAGGTGGAATATAAATAGAGTGGGGGTCGAGGTGAGAAAGCATTTCATCTGCAGCATACGCATTTATACTGTCAATACCTACTTCATCCACATATTTTGATTTGATAAGGTTAGATATTTCCTGTATGGCATTGCCTTTAGAGCCACTAAAAAAGCTACCGCCACCAACTCGGTTATTTAGTGCATATCCCATAGCAAGACCTATTAAAAAAATCAAAGCAAATACCACTGGCAATAAACTTTGACTATTTTTTCTCTGCATCATAATATTCTTTATTCAATGAAAGGTTGCGAATATCTGTAATATATTTTAAGTGATTGATTAAAAGTGCCTAATATGTTTTGTGTGGTAGATAAAGCTGTTACCAAACTGTTTTTATTTTATTTGGATTTTAGTTGTTGTTGGCTTTTGTTGAGAAAATTATGTGGTTGTTACCAAAAAATACTGCTAAAAAGGCTCGATTTTCTTTGGAATAGACAAAACTAAATTGAGAATAGCTAAATCTTTTTTTGGAATAGATAAAACTGAAACAGAAATATATAAGAATGGTTTTGGAATAGCTAAAACCAAAATAGGAATAGCTAAAACTATTTTTGGAATAGCTAAAACTGAAACAGAAATATATAAGAATGGTTTTGGAATAGCTAAAACCAAAATTGGAATAGCTAATACTGAAATAAAAAGATATAAGAATGGTTTTGGAATAGCTAAAACCAAAATTGGAATAGCTAAACCCAATATTTGGAAAATAAAACTAGTTTTAGAACTTGTGAAATTTGGTTGGGTTGAAAGTTTACATATTACTTACTTGTGTTTTGGTATAGCCAATAAGCTGTAAAGTTCTTACTGTTTTTCAAGTTCGTAACCTGCATCAACTAACAAATTATTACCATCGGCAGCTTGTGTAGCTAATTCATCGCAGCGATTGTTATATTTATTATCGGCATGGCCTTTTACCCATTTCATTTTTACGTTAAAGTCTTTTGCCAGTTCGTGATACTGTAACCACAAATCCTTATTCTTTTTGCCACCTTTAAAATCGGTTTTAATCCAGTTATTCAGCCATTTTTTTTCAATACTATTCACTACATATTGGCTATCTGTATAAATGGTTAATGTGATATTTTTTTTAGTAAGGTTTTGCAGGGCCACTATTACTGCCAATAGTTCCATTCTATTGTTAGTAGTTAATCGATAACCTGCAGCAATTTCTTTGGTTTTATCGCCCCATATCATTACTATACCATATCCACCAGGACCAGGATTACCACGAGAAGAGCCAGCAGTATAAATTAATAATTCGTTCATTATTTTGGATGCATTTCAAAATTATAATAAAAAACCCTTTCTAAAATTAGAAAGGGCTTTTCTTCTTGCAAGAAGTTTATAATTGTTTACAATTACTTCTTATTTCTTTTCTGCAGGAGCAGCAGGTTTAGTTGTGTCTGCTTTTTTAGTTGTGTCCATAGCAGCTTTTGCTAATGAATCATCTTTTGCAACTTTAGCTAAAGAATCAGCTTTAGCAGCAGCAGCAACTGAATCAGCTTTTGCTTTGTCAGCAGCTTCTTGGTCAGCGTTGTTACAAGCTACGAAACCTACGATAGCTAATAATCCTAATACTTTTTTCATTGTAATTTTGTTTAGTTTTTAAAATTCGGACGCGAAAATAGGGCAAGAAAAATATTTTCCAAATTTTTTTTATAAAATGTATGTTTTGATATAAAAAACATAATTGCTTGAACTGCACAACAATACTTTTGCAAGATGTTAAATAACGGTAACTCCTTTCATCCTACAAAGCTTAGTGTAAACATTAACAAATTTGCTACACTTCGCAACTCACGTGGTGGCAATAATCCCAATGTTGTAAAAGCTGCAATTGATGCACAAGTTTTTGGTGCAGATGGGATAACAATTCATCCAAGACCCGATGAAAGGCATATTCGTTATAGCGATGCACGAGAAATAAAGAAGGTTATCACAACAGAGTTTAATATAGAGGGTAATCCTCTGGAACAGAGTTTTGTTGATTTGGTTTTAGAAATACAACCCCATCAGGTAACGCTTGTACCCGATGCTATTGGACAAATTACCAGCAATCATGGCTGGAATACAGTAGAACATAAAAATTATTTAACCAATATTATCACTGTTTTTAAAAATGCTGGTATCAGGGTTTCTATTTTTGTTGATCCCATTATTGAAATGATTGAGGGTGCTGTGGCTACTGGTACAGATAGAATTGAACTTTACACCGAAGCCTATGCCAAAAGCCAAGAACCCAAAATCAATATCCAACATCCAATTTTACTTAACTATATAGTTGCTGCAAACAAAGCCAAAGAACTTGGTTTAGGTATTAATGCGGGTCACGATTTAGATTTACATAATCTAAAAACATTTAAGCAAGCGATTCCTTTTTTAGATGAAGTAAGCATTGGTCATGCTTTAGTTTGCGATGCCATTTATTTAGGATTTGAAAACACTATTCAAATGTATAAAAGACAGCTATTATAGCGTCCAGTAATCTTTTTTCTCTCGAAGCTATTTCGCACCACACTAGTGTGAATGTTGTAAGTAATCTAAACGGTTGTGTAATTCTTACAGCCTGTTTGTGATTCACCTTTGCAATATAGTAAACCTACTATTTATAAAGCAACATGGAAATCACGCCCACAAACCGAAACAATAAATTCAGCTTCAACCCAAAAGTAAAAAACAGGTACAGGTTTTATTTCTCGAATTTCTTTTTTGCAATGATATTATTAACTGGTTGCAAGCACCCCAACGATACAACGCCTAATCCTGCGGTTATTTCGATCGATAAGGAAACAAATAAAGCAGCAGCAATAAACTTTCAAGATGATTTGGATAATTACACCCTTCATTCCTTAAATGTTTTAGCTGAGATTGAAAAACAAATAACAAAATTCAAAAACAGTGATGCATACAAGCAGCTTAGCATTAACAATAGAATTAAAAAACAAATAGGGGAACTTGAACCTCAAATAATAGACCTAAGGAAGAGAACGAATACTTACACCAAAATGACAGAAGAGA